>JAFGDX010000252.1 GCA_016931875.1 Prolixibacteraceae bacterium | reverse complement strand
TTTATAGCCCATTATGGGACAGCACTAATGGATTTAAATCGTAAAAAAACTCTTATTTTTGTCCGAAATTTCAAGCAAATGAAGAAGGCGTTGACTTTAACACTATTTCTGGTCATTACTAAATCTATTTTCGCACAAAACGAAATCGGTCCTGACGGTGATAAACTTTTGGGGATACTGATTGCTGTTGTTTTGCTTGGAATTGTATTTCTGCTTTTAAAAAGGGCTGAAAAAAAGAAAACAAAACAATCGAGAGGTACTTTTTTTCAACTTAAAAGGGTGCAAATAGAAATACAAAAAGACCGGGTATTTTATCCGGACACACTAACACTTTCAGTAAAAAATACGGGAAATACTGATATTGATCTGGATAATCCATTGCTGATTTTTGACAATTTCTGGCTGAAACGAAAATTTAAAATCAAGGGAATGCAAAACCACATTTTATATCCACTTTATCTTGAAAGCGGGAAAAAACACACGCTTGAAATTGACATCAACCGTTTTTACCACCACGACAAAAGCCTGAAAAAATTTCCAAAGGCAAAAATTGTTATTTCAGATGTAAAAGGGAAACGGCTGGGAAGTAATTCTGTTTTTTTACGAAAAACATTATTTAAATTTTAATGAGAGATTGGAAATTTAACCATATTGATTTTTCAGTTTATCCTTCTTATGAGAAGGATGATTTGGGTGTTTTCTGGACACCGGAAAAAACCCTTGTAAAAATATGGGCGCCAACGGCAAAGATTGTTGAATTCAGGCTTTTCAAGGACGGTATCAGCAGTGAACCTTTTCATAAGACACAGCTTCAGTCGGGAGTTGACGGAACCTGGTCAACCATTCTTTTGGGCGATTACGAGGGAAAATTCTACACCTTCAAAATTAATGATGGTGAATGGCTGGAAGAAACCCCCGATATTTATACACGATGCGTGGGAGTAAATGGTTTGCGCGGAATGATTTTCAACCCCAAAAAAACCAATCCTGAAAATTGGGAGAATGATAAAAGCCCGGAATTAAAACAGATTACGGATGCAGTGATTTACGAAACTCATGTTCGTGATTTTACCGTTGCTGAAAATTCGGGCGTTGAGCACAAAGGAAAATTTTCAGGTTTTGCAGAGGAAAATACGCAAACAATAGATGGCACGGCAACCGGCCTTGCGCATCTGAAGGAGTTGGGAATTACCCATATTCATCTACTTCCGGTAAACGATTTTTTTACCGTAGATGAAGAAAAGCCCTTCGAAAAATATAACTGGGGATACGATCCTTTGCACTACAATGCTTTGGAGGGATCGTATTCCACCAATCCATACGACGGCACGGAAAGAATCAAGGAATTTAAGAAATTAGTTCAGTCCTTACATGCCAACGAAATCGGTGTTGTTTTAGATGTGGTATACAATCATACCTATTTTGCCAAAGAATCGGTGTTTAACCAAACAGTACCGGGATATTTTTACCGGCAAAAACAGGACGGAACATTTGCCAATGCATCGGGTTGCGGAAATGAAATAGCCACTGAGAGAACGATGGTCCGGAAATATATTGTCGATTCTCTTAAATACTGGATGCAGGAGTTTCATATCGACGGTTTCAGGTTTGACTTAATGGGAATCTACGATTTGCAAACCATGCAAACCATTCGTACTGAACTTATGCAAATTAATCCGCAAGTCATTTTATACGGTGAAGGCTGGACTGCAGACGTGAGCCCGATGCCGGAGCAGTTGCGAGCGGTTAAATTCAATACTCTACAATTGCCCGGAATTGCTTCTTTTAACGACGATTTCAGAGATGCCATAAGAGGAAACCACGGAAGCAAAAAATCCAAAGGTTTTGTAAGTGGCCTATCACTGCGCGAAGAAACCATAAAATTTGGTGTAGTTGGTGCCATTCATCACCCGCAAATCGTTTATGATTATGTGGAACCTTCAAAACGGGCCTGGGCTGCAGAGCCTGGACAATGCATCAATTACAATTCGTGCCATGATAATTACACCCTTTGGGACAAACTAAAGTTGAGTCAACCCAAAGCCACTGATGAAGAACTGCGCAAAATGACAAAACTGGCCGGAGCGCTGATTTTAACTTCCCAGGGTGTTCCGTTTTTGCATTCGGGTGAAGAGTTTGGAAGAAGCAAAGGAGGAAACGTAAATTCCTACAAATCGCCCGATTCGGTAAATCAGATTGACTGGGACAGGAAAACAGAATGTCACGATGTGTTTGAGTATTATAAAAAGTTGATTCAACTTCGGAAAAATCATCCGGCATTTCGTATGGCTTCAGCTGACAAGATAAGAAAATACCTCAACTTCTGCACACAGTACAAACCAGGAATAGTGTCGTATTGTATTGAAGGTAAGCCGGTTGGAGATACATGGGAAAAAATAATTTTACTTTTTAACGGCCATATAACCGACAATAACATTCCACTTCCTGAAGGAAACTACCAGATAATTGCCAACGGCAACGAAATTGATGAAAACGGACTTGGAGAAGTTTCGGATGAAGCATTGGTAAAAGGCATTTCTTTTATGCTTTTAAAAAGCAGCGAGCAATAAATCAATATCTTTTGAAAGCAGGTTAAACAAGCGCCCAATTTCAAAGCTGGTTAAAATTCCGTGGTAAATATATACTCCCTTCCGGAATCCCCTGGAGCTTTTTATATAATTGTCAACCCCGCCATTTTCGCCAATGGCCAAAAGAATTGGGATAAGAATATTGCTTAATGAAATGGAGGCCGTACGTGCGACCATTGCCGGAGAATTGGGAACACAATAATGCACCACACCGTGTTTTACGTAGGTCGGATTTTTAAAATCGGTACAGTGCGAAGTTTCGAAACATCCACCCTGGCTGGCATTTAAATCAATAATTACCGAGCCTTCTTTCATTTGTTTTATCAATTCTTCCGAAACTTTAAATTTTGGGGTGGTATTAAACGACATGGCTCCGATAACTGCATCAGCAGAAACCAGTGCTTTTTTTAAAACTTTGGGATAGAAAACCGAGGTAAAAATCCGGCGGCCCAGTTTTTCCTCCAGTTTACTAAGTTCCGAAACCGAGGTATCAAAAACTTTCACAAAAATTCCCAGTCCCAGCGCTGCCCGAGCTGCATACTCGGCTGCGGTGCTGGTTCCAATAATTACCAGTTCGGCGGGTGTTACCCCCGTAACTTCGCCAAACAACACGCCTTTCCCGTTTCTCGATTTACTTAAATATTCACTGGCAACGGTAATGGAGGTTACTCCGGCAATCTGGCTCATCTGGTGTACAAAAGGCATAAATCCCTCTTCATCTTCCAGGTTTTCAAAGGCAACGCAGGTAACTTTTTTTTGCATCAGTTTTTGCATTGATTTTTTACAATTCAGTTCAATCTGCAAGCTTGAAATAATCACCTGGTTTCCACGGAGGTGTTCAATCTCCTCCTCATCAAAAGGCGCTATTCGCAAAATTATGTCACATTGAAAGGTTTCTTCCTTTTTGCTAACAATTTGTGCCCCGGCTTTCCGGTAATCGTCATCGGTGTAACTGGCCGATTTCCCGGCATTGGTTTCAACCAGTATTTCGTGGCCGTAGGAAACAAGCAAATCAACTGCCTGAGGAGTGAGTGGAACACGGTATTCAACTTTCGAATAATCAGAAGGAATGCCAATTTTTATTTTTTGCCCTTTTTTCTTTAACTCGAGCATTTCTTCTTTAGGCATCAGCATTGTTTTCGATACCAATGCTTTTCCTTTTGATTCTTCTTCTGACTTCATTCCCAAAGATTTAATTTTTATTTTTTGCCTTGAAATGGCTCAACAAGTTACATTCTAAACCTGAAATTTCAAAATTTTGGACAATTCAGGTTAAGCGCGCTGTTATCAGCCTGTTTTCATCGGCATCCACTTCAATGTTTACTTCCACAATATGTTCGGGCAAAAGCGATTCAATTTTTTCCGGCCACTCAATAAAACAATACTGCCCGCTGTAAAAATAATCTTCGTAGCCCAAATCAAATGCTTCTTCGATATCTTTTATACGGTAAAAATCAAAATGAAAAATAGAAATTTGCATTTTGGTTTTGTATTCATTTATTAATGCAAATGTAGGGCTGGTTACGTTGTCACCGGTTTCCAGAGCTTTGCAAATGGCTTGTATAAATGTGGTTTTACCTGCGCCCATTTTCCCGTAAAATGCAAAAACCCGTTGTTCCGGAAATTCAGAAATCAACTTCCCGGCCACCTGTTTTAGCGCTTTAACTGACGATATTTTTTCAGAAAACATATTTATTCTTTTTGCAATATTACAAATATGTCAACGAATTTTGTAGAACTGCCTTTAAAATGAGATATAAATCATTAAATTGAACATCTAATAACTGTTTATCTTTCATTAAATTGTATTAAATTTGGCACAATAATTATGTTTTGAAGTAGTTTCAGGAGAACTTTTATTTGTTACAGCGATTGTAATACCAAAATTAAAAATATACATAATGAAAATACCTGCTGATTTAAAATACACGCAAGACCACGAATGGATACGTGTAGATGGCAATGTTGCCGTTGTTGGAATTACTGATTTTGCCCAGGGCGAATTAGGCGATGTTGTTTTTGTTGAAATTGAAACCGAAGGTGAAGAACTGGAAAAAGGGGAAACATTTGGAACGGTGGAAGCCGTAAAAACAGTTTCCGATCTGTTTATGCCTGTTGGCGGAACAGTTACCGAAGTTAATGAAGTTTTAGCTGATGAACCTGAAGTGGTAAATAAAGATCCGTACAATGCAGGTTGGATGATTAAAGTTGAAATGAAAGATACGGCTGAGCTTGATGATTTAATGTCGGCCGAAGAATACCAGAAAATGATTGAAGCATAACTGCGAAATAAAAACAAAAAAAACCAGAACCTGCAAAGGCTCTGGTTTTTTTGTGTCTGTATTTTAATTTTGTTATCCGCATTTGGATGAACCACAGGAAAGACAGGTTAAGCAGCCTTCCTGGTAAACTACTTCATCCGATCCGCATTCGCCACATTTGGCGTCTTCGGCCAAAGTTCCGTCGGGTATGTACTTTTTCAATGCACGAGCAACACCTGCTTTCCATGAATTAATGGTTTCATTGTCGAGTTGCAAACTGGTAACCAGCTCAACTATTTTGTGAATTGGCATACCGTGGCGCAATGTACCTGAAATCAGTTTTGCATAGTTCCAGAATACCGGGTTAAATTTGTGCGACAGCCCTTCGATGGTGGTTTTGTATCCTCTTTTGTTGATATACTGAAAATCGTAACGTGAACTTTCCTCACCATCCCAGCTTTTAATGATGTATCCTTTTGTAATCGAACGTGGAAGCAGTATTCCGTCTTCGTCATCAGAAAGACCGGTAAATATTTCGTAGGGTTTCCCGTCCATCAAACCAATAAAAGCAATCCATTTTTCTTTATTATTCTGAAAGCGAACAACATCGGCTTCCAGTTTTTCCGGACGCGTTGTAGGGAACGACCCGGATTTTTTCTTCTCTTTTGAATCGTTGGTAATCAGAACTCCCGAGCGTGAACCATCGCGGTAAACCGTAACCCCTTTACACCCGTTTTTCCAGGCCTGAAAATATAAATTTCCAACCAGTTCCTCCGAAGCATCGGCAGGCAGGTTAATGGTAACACTGATTGAATGATCCACCCACTTCTGCACACGTCCCTGCATACGTACTTTTGCCATCCAGTCAACATCGTTGGAGGTTGCTTTGTAGTA
>JAFGDX010000251.1 GCA_016931875.1 Prolixibacteraceae bacterium | reverse complement strand
TTCTGGTCCCACACGGGTGAAATCACATCGGCCATGCCATCGGTAAGCTGGAGGGTCTGCGGGTTTTCAGTGTTGTACACAAAAACGGCTTTAAAGCTGCTGTTTAGCTGGCGCGAATAGGCAATCCATTTGCTGTCGGGCGACCAAACAGGGTTCATCTCGCGGTTGGGGTGGGCATACATATCGGTGGCCACCAGGGTAATATAACTGGTTTCAAGGTCGATAAACCAGATGTTGTAGTCGGTGTCGGTATAGGCAATTTTCTTCCCGTCGGGCGACCAGGCGGGGCGGAAGAAAAAGGTAGGGTTTTTCAATTCGTAGGTTTTTTTATTTTGCCCGAACTGATCGGAAACAACCAACTGGTATTCTCCGCTTTCATCGGAAAACCAGGCAATTTTATCGCCTTTGGGAGACCATACCGGGTAGCGGTCGGCCACCCCCGGAGTGTTGGTAATGTTCCGCCATGTTCCTTTTTCTTTGGGAACGGTAAATATTTCTCCGCGCGATTCAAAAACAGCCCGTTTTCCGTTGGGCGAAATATTGGGGTTCCCCAGATTATTGCCGTTGATGCTTTCCCAGCGCTCGCGTGCAAAATTCATATCGCCGCTTACATTTATTTCCAGTTGCCGGGTTTCGCCGGTAGTTGGATTGAGCAGGTGCAGGTAGCCGCCTTGTTCATAAACAATTTCATTTTTCCCGGCATCCAGGCTTTTTACATCAAATTGTTTATGGAAAGTGTATTGTTTTTCTTCTTTGGTTTCGGGATGAAACGACCAGATGTTGCTGGCATAATCTCTTTCAGAAAGATAAAATACCTCGTTACCCATCCAAACCGGGTCAAGATGACGTTCTTTGGTGGGCTGGGGGGTACGAACCAAATCTTTGGTCTGCATGTCCACAATCCAGATGGGCATGGCCTGTCCGCCACGGTAATTTCTCCATTCCGGGTCCCAGAAAGTTATCGGAACATAGGCGATGTATCTTCCATCGGGGGAAATTTCGCCAAAAGCAGCCCTCGGAATTTCGAGCGCCACAGGTAGTCCGCCGCTCAGCGGGACTTTATACAGTTTGCTGGTTTGCGTGGGGCGACTTTCCCGCGAAGAGCGGAAAACCACTTCTCCTTCCGGAGTCCAGCCCTGTACATAATCGCCACCCGGGTGCCATGTTAACCGTTGGGGCGAGCCTCCTTCAGCCGGAATAACATAAACATCGGTATTTCCGCCGTATTCGGCTGTAAAGGCAATCCAATTTTCGTCGGGCGAAAAATGCGGAAAGGATTCTTCTCCCTCGTTGCTGGTTAACCGAATGGCGTCGCCTCCGTTGTGTGGTGCTTTCCACAAATCGTTGGCATATACAAACACCACACTTTTTTCTGAAAGGGTGGGCTGCCGCAACAATTGCGTGCCCTGCGCAAAACCATTCAGAAAAAGACTGAAAAGAAAAATAAATACATAAAATCGTTTCATCTGCTAAAGTTTTAAATAGAATTCGACTCACAATTTAAAGAATAATAAGTAAAATAACCACGGTATTTATTACAGAAAGATGCAGGGGAGGTGATATTCAAAAACAAAATTAAATGCATTCCCGAAAATCAAATAGAAAGACAGACGGGCCGCGGGATTTTATTTGAATATATGCGAGGATGAAAAAGGAGAATCAAAAAAAATGGGATTAAGTTTTAAAGGGTACCAGCTGAAATTTTTTCAGTAATCAACGGGTATGAAACCCCAAAGCAAGCTGGAAACTTATTCCGAAGCAGAGCTGCGGTGTATAATTCCCTCCGATTTCATCGGGATTGTTCGACTAACAAATTTTAGTTCGCTCACTCCTGAAATCTGAGTCTCACGAATAAAACTGTGCATCTTTATCTGTTCTCATCTTTCTATTTTGTAGTTTTGAGCATAAATAAAAATCGTTCAACATGAAAAAATTAGGTATTATACTTGTTGCATCCGCATTCATTTTTGGATGTAACTCAACTTCAAAAAAACCAGAAAACATGCAGGAGGAAAATTTGATAAAACAAAAAGCCGAAGAGTTTGCACCGTTTACATTAACAACCAATTTGAATGTGTTAACTGAGAAGGAAAAACAGATGCTTCCGCTGTTGATGGATGCGGCTAAAATTATGGAAGAAATTTACTGGGAGGAAGCCTTTGGGAACAGGGACGAACTTTTTGACTCCGGAATGGATGAATACACAAAAAAATTCCTTGAAATCAACTACGGGCCATGGGAACGGTTAAACAACAACGAGCCTTTTTTGCCCGGATACGGCCCCAAACCTGCGGGCGCCAATTTTTACCCGGCCGACATGACCAAAGAGGAATTTAATGCCTGGGAAAACAAAACCAAAACCAGTTTATACACCATGATTCGCCGCGACGAAAATGGCCAGCTGGTTTCCATCCCTTATCACGAATTTTTTGATGAAAAGATAAAACTGGCTGCCGAACTGATACAGGAAGCGGCAATCCTGGCCGAAGACGAAGGATTAAAAAACTATCTTGAAAAAAGGGCGGTGGCTTTGTTAACCGATGAATATTTTGACAGCGATGTAGCCTGGATGGAAATGAAAAACAATACCATCGATTTTATTGTGGGGCCGATTGAAAATTACGAAGATCAGTTGTTTGGCTACAAAGCCGCACATGAATCGTTTATTTTGATCAAAGACCGGGAATGGAGCGAAAAACTGGAAAGGTTTGCCGCTTTGCTGCCCGGACTGCAAAAAGCGCTGCCCTGCGAACAACCCTACAAGGATGAAACTCCGGGAATGGATTCAGACATGAATGTGTACGATGCCATTTACTATGCCGGCGACTGCAATGCAGGAAGCAAAACCATTGCCATTAATTTACCCAACGATGAAGTGGTGCGCGAAACCAAAGGAAGCCGCAAACTTCAGTTAAAAAATTCGATGCAGGCCAAATTCGATAAAATTCTTGTCCCCATTTCTGAATTGTTAATAGCCGAAGACCAGCGCCGGCATGTAAAATTTGATGCTTTTTTTGAAAATACCATGTTTCATGAAGTGGCACACGGCCTGGGACTTGGAAATACGGTAGACAAAAGTTCAACCGTTCGCGAAGCATTGAAAGACACTTACACATCCATTGAAGAAGGAAAGGCCGATATCCTGGGTTTGTGGTGTGTGTACCAGTTAAATGAAATGGGTGAACTGGGTGAAAAAGATATGATGGATAATTTTGTCACTTTTATGGCCGGAATTTTCCGTTCGGTGCGTTTTGGCGCTGCCAGTGCCCACGGAAAAGCCAATATGATGCGCTTTTATTATTTTCAGGAAACAGGAGCCTTTGAACGCGACCCGGCTACCGGAACCTACCGCGTAAACTTTGAAAAAATGAAGGAGGCTATGTTTTCACTGTCGGAAACCATCCTCAAAATTCAGGGCGATGGCAATTATGAAACCGCCAAACAACTGATTGAGGAAAAAGGATTTATTCGCGACGAATTGCAAAATGATTTGGACAGAATTGGCGAAGCCGGTATTCCGCGCGATATTGTTTTTGAACAGGGCCCCGAAGTGCTTGGTCTTTGATTAATTTACCATTACAGAAAATTTACAGGGATTTTTCTTTTGAAGAATCCCTTTTTTACGACTGCTCCTGTTTGGTTTTCGGCACTTTAACGATTTGTTAACAACACTCTTTTTTGTATTCTTATTATATTTGCCATGTGATGTGGGTAAAAAACATAGCAATACTGGTTTGGGCAGCTGTTTTTCTGCTGTCGTCAACCGGCGTGGTAATTTTCCAGGCCAACTGTCTTTGTACAGGCAACGAAACAGTTAGTCTTTATGTAACACCTGAAACCTGCAACAACGATTTTCATCCGCTGCATCAGCACGGCAGTACAAATGCAACAGACAATGAAGATACATGCGCCGGGTGTTGTCCCGCGCCTGCAAACGAGTGTGGTTGCCCGGCGCCGGAATTTAAATATTTTAAACTCCTGGATCATTTAACCAACCATGAAGTTAAATATGTAAAATTGCTGACCCATCCGCTGGTTTTGGCCCGGCAGCTTGATTTTTGCCTGCAGTTGAATGATTTGGCACAAACCACAGAGGAAAAACATTTTTATACAGAGCCCCCGCCAACAAAACAATCCTCCCTCGATTTTTTAATTCTGCTCCAGCAGTTAAAAATTCCCGACGCAGCTTAATATGTTGATTTCTCTGCATCGTTCGTGCAGAAAATTCCTTTTGATTTTGTAATAAAAAGTTCATAACAAGACCAGCTTCGGTCTTCCGGTTTTGGAAGGTAAAGTTCTGTCTTATTCATCATAAACAATGAAGAATATTATCACACTATTGTTTTTTATATTCATTCCAGCCATATCATTTTCGCAGTTAATTACAGGGAAAGTGTTGGGCGAAAGCGAAAATGGCCGGCAACCCCTTCCCGGTGTAAATATTTACTGGGAAAATACGACCAG
>JAFGDX010000250.1 GCA_016931875.1 Prolixibacteraceae bacterium | reverse complement strand
CTTTGCACCCGGCCAATAAAAATAAGCCCGACAGAAGCACCCAACTACTCCGGGAAAATAAATGAATAAACTTTGGTTTCATCTCCTAAATTCGGATTAACGGTTTTTTTAGTATTTAAATCAAAATAGGTACTTATTCCGGCCAACCGGTAATAATAATTTGAAAACAGGATAAGGTTATGTTCATCCCTGTATAGCACATCCACTTTTGTATTCATGGCCGCCTTGCAGTATACCGTGGTTCCGGGAGCAAAAGGCATATAACTTGTTGACCACAAATTCCAGTTTGGCCCGTTTACCCCAAATTTAAAATTCCACACATATTGCAAAGATGCTTCTGAAAAGTCCGGATCGTCAGAAAAATGAAGTTCGAGGCTTATGTATTCCGGCTCCGGTCCTTTTTTAAAACGAAACTCAGCATACGCAGTATCTTTGTTTAAAACCAAATTGGTAATTTCGGTTGTTGGCATTTCATATAAAAAAAATATCCGGTCGTCATTCAAAGCCAAAATGGTGGGTTGCCCTCCCAGATGCTGCACGCTAAACTGTTTTAAGGTTCCGTATCCGGCTTTTTCAAAATGAATTTCATAGGTGCCGGTTGGTAATCCCTGTAAACGGAAATGCCCCGTTTTGTCGGTTGTTGCGGAATAAGTCAGGCGCGTTCCGTAGGCAGTAACATTTACTCCATCGTGATTATCGAGCAGGTTCCCAAATTCATCGAAGGTAAAAACATAGCCAATCATATCGCCTTCCAGTGAGGGAATAATTTCATCGGAACAACCCGCTGACAGCCACAAAACCAAAACGGCAATGATAAGATTTTTTATGATTTTCATCGTCTGGTCATTTATCAGGTAAAACATTCAGTACATTAAAATTTTAACGGGAAAGAAACAAAAACATCTCTCCTGCCCTGTCAGATAAATCAAGTAATACAGTTATTGCAGCCCAAAAAATTCGTCCATTCAACAACCGCAAAGAAAAAGAACCACCAAAAAATGATTTTTGCAGACACATCTTTTGTTTTACGGATACGTTAGTAATAATTGTGAAAGTTATTCATTTCAATAAACATAGTAAAACAGAAGCACATATTTAAGAACATATCTCCAACTATAAACCCACAACTCCCCGCGGCCCGGTTTAAAAGTTTCAGATTTTGCGCCTGTCCGGCAAATCCTTCCTTTCACCAGCATTCTTCTTTTCAGCAAAGATTAATTACTCAATCCCCGTCGCTTTCCGGCGAAAATCTCTATTTTTGTGACTTCAATTTTTATTTGCACAGAATTTTTTTGATATGAAGATATCTTACAAATGGTTAAAAGAATACATCCAACTGGATGAATCGCCCGAAGAAGTGGCAAAAATCCTTACCCAAACCGGCCTGGAAGTGGGTAGCCTGGAAGAGGTGGAGACGATAAAAGGCGGTATGAAGGGGCTGGTGATTGGCGAAGTGGTAAGCTGCGAAAAACATCCGGATTCGGATCACCTGAGCAAAACCACTGTAAACATTGGCACAGGCGAATTGTTGCCCATCGTTTGCGGAGCGCCCAATGTGGCTGCCGGGCAAAAAGTGGTGGTCGCCACCGAAGGAACCACGCTTTACATGGGCGATGACGAGTTTACCATAAAAAAGTCGAAAATACGGGGCGAAATATCGCAGGGGATGATTTGTGCCGAAGACGAAATTGGCATTGGCTCCGACCACGAAGGAATTATTGTTCTGGAGGATTCGGTTCGGGTGGGAACGCCTGCCAAAGATTATTACCAGGTGGAATCGGACTGGATGATTGAAATTGACCTGACTCCCAACCGTATCGACGGAGCTTCTCACATTGGTGTTGCCCGCGATTTGGCCGCTTTTCTGGGCAAAACAAAAAAGATGGAATACACACGCCCGTCGGTTGACGGTTTTAAAGCCGATAACCACAAGCTCGAAATTCCGGTGGAAATTGGCACTCCCGAAGCCTGCAAACGTTATGCAGGCGTAACCATTTCGGGCGTGGAAATCAAGGAGTCGCCCGACTGGCTGAAAAATAAACTTCGGGTGATTGGCCACACTCCCATTAACAACGTGGTGGATATTACCAATTTTGTGCTTTTTGAAACCGGCCAGCCGCTTCACGCTTTTGATGCCGATAAAATTACCGGGAAAAAGGTCATTGTGAAAACCCTTCCCTCCGGAACCAAATTCACCACACTCGACGAGGTAGAACGCGAACTTCACGAAAACGACCTGATGATTTGCAATGCTGAAGAGGGAATGTGTATTGGTGGTGTATTTGGAGGAATAAAGTCGGGAGTAAAAGATTCAACCAAAAATATTTTTCTTGAAAGTGCGTGTTTCGACCCGGTTTATATCCGTAAAACAGCACGCCGGCATGGCTTGAATACCGATGCTTCTTTCCGTTTTGAACGGGGCACCGATCCCAACGGGGTGATTTACGCATTAAAACGCGCGGCACTGTTGATTAAAGAACTCGCCGGAGGAACTATCTCATCCGAAATTGTTGATGTGTACCCCCAGCCCGTTGAAGATTATAAAGTTGAACTTTCTTTTGCCAATGTTACCCGTTTGATTGGGAAAGATTTGGGCAGCGAACAAATCAAAAACATCCTTGCGTCGCTCGAAATTAAAATTGAAAGGGAAGATGAGAAAGGACTGTCGCTGCTGGTTCCGCCCTACCGTGTGGATGTGCAGCGCGAAGCCGATGTAATTGAAGAAATCCTGCGCATTTACGGCTACAACAATGTTGAAATTCCTTCGGTTGTAACATCCTCGTTGCAATATGCCGAGCAGCCGGATATCAACCAGATGCGGAACCTGGTTTCCGAAATGCTGACCGCCCAGGGATTCAACGAAATCTGGTCGAACTCGCTCACCAAATCGGGCTATTACGAAGGACTCCGTCAGTACAGCGGGGAACAGACCGTAAAATTGCTCAACCCGCTCAGCGCCGAACTGAACGGAATGAGACAAACACTGTTGTTTGGAGGGTTGGAAGCCATTGCCTATAATGCCAACCGCCAGAATAAAAACCTGCGTTTTTACGAGTTTGGAAATTGCTATTTCTTTAAAGGAACAGCGCTAAAAGAACACCCGGAAACCAACTATCGCGAGGAAGAACACCTGGCCCTGTTTGCCACCGGGAACAAAACCGAAGAAAACTGGGCCGAAAAAGAAGCGCCGGCCACATTCTTCAGCATTAAAACCTATGCCGAAAATATTTTGAAAAAACTGGGAATCAATCCGGAGCAGCTTCAGATTTCGGAACCCGGCAACGAGTTGTTTGACGAAGGATTGCAATACCAGTTGAACAATAAAACCATCCTGCAGATGGGAATTGTAGCCAAAAAGTGGCTCAAAAAATTTGATATCGAAAACCCGGTGTATTACGCCGACCTGGATTGGGGGCGTATTATTCCTGAAAAACGGAAACATAAAATTGTTTTTGAAGAACTGCCCAAATTCCCTGCAGTTCGCCGCGACCTGGCCCTGTTGATTGATAAATCGGTAAAATTCAGCCAGATAAAAGAAAGCGCCTTTAAAGTGGAGCGGCAGATTTTGCGCAACGTAAATTTATTTGATGTGTATGAAGGCAAAGGAATTCCGGCAGATAAAAAATCGTACGCGGTAAGTTTTATCCTTCGCGACGACAGCCGCACCTTAAAGGACAAACAAATTGACAAGACCATGAAAAAGCTGCTTTCGGCTTTTGAACGCGATTTTGGCGCTCAGTTGAGATAAACCGTTAATGATATAATTTGTTATTATCCCGGGTACAAAATATCCGGGATTTTTATTCTCTTATTAATGCAAAACTACACCAAAGGAATAATTTATGCTTCCATAACAGCCTTTTTCTGGGGGTTTCTGGCCATTGCCCTAAAGGTTGCCGTGCGCGAAGTTGAACCGGTCACCATTGTCTGGTTCCGGTTTTCAGTGGCTTTTGTAATGCTTTCGGTTTGGCAACTGGCAAAAAATCAGTCTTCGTTTCGAATTCTGAAACGCCCTCCCCTGCTCCTGATTCTTGCGGGCGTTGCTCTTTCGTGGAACTACCTTGGGTACATGATGGGCATTCATTACACCACACCCAGCAATGCCCAGTTGTTTATTCAAACCGGCCCCATTATTTTGGCGGTTGCCGGCCTCGTTTTTTTCAGGGAAAAATTAAAAAGGAACCAAATTATCGGCTTTAGCATTGCCATTATCGGTTTTATGTTTTTTTACCGCGACCAGCTTTCTGCTTTTTTTGAAAGCCAGGAAAAATACAATCTGGGTGTTTTGTTAACCATTTCGGGCGCCGTTGCCTGGGCTACCTACGCCGTTTCACAAAAACAACTGGTTACCAAATATTCCGCTGAAAGCCTGAATTTATTTCTTTTCGGATTTCCGGCACTCATTTATCTCCCTTTTACCGATTTAACCCCGCTGCTTCATTTGCACTGGACCTGGTGGCTGCTGATGATCTTCCTCGGCGCAAACACCTTTATCGCTTATTCCTGCCTCGCCCTGGCGCTAAAATACCTCGAAGCCAATAAAGTGAGTGTTATTATCATCGTCAATCCGATGATAACCTTTATAACCATGGGCATTTTAACCGAACTGAATGTAAACTGGGTGGCACATGAACGATTCTCCATCATTACCATTTTAGGTGCCGTTTTGGTTTTTGCCGGCGCCGTGCTGGTGGTGAAACGACAAAGAAAAAACAAAACCGCCTGAACAGGGTTCTGCTAAGGCGTATTTTCATTATAAACTTCTTTTTGTAAATTGGGAGAAATTTAAAACCATTTGCGATGAAGGCTTTCAGGAATTTATCATTACTGATTTTTGTGCTGCTTATCTGTTCATGTAACCCTCAGGAATCAAAAATTATGACCGTAACCGGTGAAATTCCGGCAGGTACCATCGGGAAAACCCTTCATCATGAACATATTCTGGTAGATTTTATTGGTGCCGACAGCACGGGGTATCATCGCTGGGACAAAACGGAAGTGGTTGAGAAAGTTCTTCCCTACCTTTTGGAAATAAAAAAACTGGGTTACCAAACACTGGTTGAATGTACTCCTGCCTATTTGGGGCGCGATCCCGAATTACTAAAAATGTTATCAGAAGAATCCGGTCTTCAAATTCTTACCAACACCGGTTATTACAGCGCCGTTGGGGCAAAATACATTCCCAAACATGGTTTTACCGAAACCGCCGAACAGCTGGCCGAACGCTGGATAAACGAAGCCCGAAACGGGATTGAAAACACCGGCGTTTACCCGGGG
>JAFGDX010000249.1 GCA_016931875.1 Prolixibacteraceae bacterium | reverse complement strand
TTAAAAAATGGTTCTTCAGTAACCCGCCATCCGATAGCAAGCGAAGGGAAGGTGCCGTATTTTTGATTTTCCGGGAAACGCGATGAACCGTCGTGGCGAACTGTTGCTTCAAACAAATATTTATGATTGTAATGGTATTTAAACCTACCGAACAGCGATTGAATTGCCCATTCAATGTCATTTCCATAAACTTCCTGATTATCAACGCCTCCCATGTTCATTACGGTGTAGTCATTGCTTGGGAAGTTAATTCGTGAACCGTTAAAATTTTCGGTTTTTTGATCTTCAAAAGAATAACCAGCCAGTGCTTTAATATAATGACCTTTGATTTCGGTGGAATACTCTGCAAAAAATTGCATGGTTTTAAATACCACATTGTTTTTATATTGCTCAAGTGTTGCCAGAGGGAGAGTTAAAGTAGGGTTGAGAACTTGCGAGGCTCTGTAGTGCCGCCCTTCGTTTAATGTGAAATTGTAACCGCCCATTGCCGAGATAATAAGGTCGCTGATTGGTGACCAGTCTAAACGCGAATTAATGCTGGCTTTTGTTGTTGGCCGGGTAAAATACCCTTTTGATGCTAACCAGGACACAGGGGTTCCGGCACTTTCGGGGCCTGGGCCAAAATCACCATTTGAGGCCTGCCCCAAATAAATTGCAGGATAACGGTCGGCAACCACAATAATTCCTTCCACACCTGTTGGTGTCCGGTTGGCTGTTGGAGTTGGTTCGTTTGCCTCTTCCTTTGATCCAGCAATACGGGTTGAGAGGGTAAGCGTTTCACTCAGGTCGCTTTCCAGATTAAGCCTGATATTGTAACGTTCATAATTGTTTTTTTCAATCAACCCCTGTTCGTTCAGATAGCCTGCTGATAGAAAATATCGGTTGGATTTTTGTCCGCCTGTGATGGATATGTCGTGACCGGTTTGAATGCCATTCCTTGAAAATGTTTCTTTAAGGAAATTGGTATTGGGGTAATTGTCAGGGTCATTTTGTGATTTGTATTTGGCTATTTCTTCGGCAGTAAATGTTTCGGTTCCGTTGGCAATGTTAAACATCTCGGCATATTCCCATGAAGTTGCCAAATCGGGGAACTCCGTGGCCTTTGAAACTCCATAGTACCCGTTGTACCCGACGCTTATTTTTCCTTCTTTCCCTTTTTTTGTAGTTATAAGAATCACACCGTTTGCAGCACGTGCCCCGTAAATAGCAGCAGAAGAGGCATCCTTCAATACAGAAATAGACTCGATGTCATTTGGATTGATTTCATTCATCGACCCCGGTATTCCGTCAACCAGAATCAATGCCGAAGGTGTTGCGCCAAATGAACCTACTCCGCGAACTCTGATTTCCCCATCGTTAAAACCTGGTTTTCCGGAGCGCTGAATTACGGTTACGCCCGACATTTGGCCTGTTATGGCATTTGATAAACTTGTAACTGGCCTGTTTTCAAGGTTTTCAGATGTGATTTGCGATACGGAACCAATTACATTTACGCGTCGTTCGGTACCGTAGCCAATGGCTACAACCTCTTCAATACCAATCGAACTTACTTCCAAAGTGATATCAATTATTGTTTGATTATTCACCTCTATTTCCTTTGTTTCCATCCCAACAAACGAAAAAACCAGGGTTGCACCAGGCGGCACACCGGACAGCGCATAATTTCCGGTTGCATCGGTAACTGTGCCCTGCGAGGTTCCTTTAACAATTACGGTTACACCGGGAAGTGGCATATCTGTATTGTCAGTCACCTTCCCTGTAATTTCTTTTTGTTGATTTGAATATCCGTCCGTTGGGGTATCTCCGGCTGAAAGCACAATTTGCCGGTCAACAATGGTGTATTTTACATTTGTGCCTTCAAAAAGAATATCCAGAACTTCATCAATCTTTTTGTTTTTTAATGTAATACTCACCTCGCGCTCAACTTCAACAATTTTACTGTTGTACAGGAAATAGAATTCCGATTGATCTTCAATATTGGCAAGCACCTCCCTTACGGAAGTATTTTCCATGTCAAGATTGAGTTTTGTTGCCTGGGAGTAGCTGTTGAAAGCAAAACCCTGTATTGTTGCAAGCAGTAGGACATAAATAGTAAGCCTCATACTTCGAAAAGTTTTACTGGCCCATAGATTTTTTAAAACGGGCCAATGGTTACCACAATTTTTTTTCATAAGTTTACTTTGCTTTAGAATTAATAATTTTAAATGTTTTCTTTTCTTTCGGCCAAGAAAGAGAAGATAAAAAGTAAAAGGGAGGCAGGCCAATGCTTCCCTTTTCTGGTTTTATTTTTGAATGATTTCTATTTCCATTTTACTAAAAGTCTGGTCATCCTTTTTTTGTCTTTTGTTAATTCTGTAATCAATTGGTGCTGAAATTTTTAACAGCTCAAGAATCTGATTTATCGATTCATTTTCAAATGTTCCCGTGTATACGTAATCTTTTAAATCGTTACCGGTAAGTTTTATATCGGCATTGAACCAGCGGTTTAGCCTTCTTACCACATCCTTCATCGAATCGTTTCTAAACATTAAAATACCGTCTTTCCACGATATGTACTTGTCAACCTTTACATTTTCAATATACAACCGGTCCTCATTGGTAATATAAGAAGCTTTTTCGCCTGGTTGTAAACGGGTAATATTTTCTTTTGAGTGTGAGTAATCACCCTGAAACAAATGAATACTTCCTGAAACCAGGACAATTTCAATAAGCGATTCTTCGGAATAATTTGAAGCCTTAAACTCTGTTCCCGTAACTTCGATATTTATTTTACCGGTGTTAACCACAAATGGCTTCTTTTTATTTTCCGCAACTTCAAAATATGCTTCGCCATTTAAAATTACATCACGTGTTTTTCCGCTGAATGCAATAGGGAAACTCAGATTTGTTTGCGAGTTTAGATATACTTTTGTCCCGTCGGGTAATGTGTAATCGGAACGCATTCCCGCCGGCGATGTTATTGTATACCAATTGTTTGTGTCGGTGGTGGATGTGTTTTGATTTTGAAGTGCAAAGTATAATGTTGAAATAATAAACGGAAGAATCAGAATCGCCGCAATTCGCTGAATAACAGTCAGAATATTTTTGTTTTGCTTTCCAATTTTTTTGTGGACTTTTTGCAGGGCTTTCCCGGAATCATATTTTTTCATCACCCGGAGAAGGGAAATACTTTCCCAGGCTTTTTTCGATTCTTCAAATATTTTTTGATTTGTGTCAGAAGATGCTTTCCATTTTTCTACTTCAGTATTATCTTTTTTAGGTAAATCTCCTTCAAAATAGAAAGGAAGCATTTCTTCTATTTTTGATTTTTTCATCCAACTTGTTTTACAGGATAATTTTTCTCTCTTTTAGAAAAGAGACGTTTAAGAAATCAAAAACACATAGCCGGTGTTAAATTTATTTTAGTAAAAGACTAAGTAATACAAGAGGCAGATACGGGGTTAGGTTGCAGCGTAAACTTTTTAGTGCATTACTAATCTGAAGTTCAACCGTTCGTTTTGAAATGCCAAGCTTGTCTGCAATTTCCTGGTTTTTTAATCCTTCAAACCGGCTCATTACAAAAATTTCCCTGCACCGGGGCGGGAGTTTTTTCAAACATGCTTCAATTACTTTGGTTAATTCTGACTCGGCAAACCAAAGAGAGGATAAATTTTCAGGTAGTTCTGCCGACTCATCTAAAACATTGAGCCGTTTCGCTTTTGTTTTTTCATGTTTCAAAAAATCGAGGGAACGGTTTTTCACCGAAGTAAAAAGATAATTTTTTAATGAAGATGAAATTGCTATCTGCTCATTTTTTATCCAAAGGGTTACAAACAGATCCTGCACAATGTCTTCAGCTGTGTCTGTGTTTCCGGTTATTTTCTCGGCAAACGCGCATAAACCACTGTAGTAATAGTGAAAAATAAAATCAAAAACAATTTTATTTTGGGTTTTGATTCCGTTTATGAGAAAAGTTTCATCCAAGGCAGAAAGGTTTAGAGGTCAAAAATAATGAATTATAAATTTTAAAAGACAGGTTATTCTATCAATATTAAAAAAGCCCTGATGTTTACCATCAGGGCACAAAAAACAATGTTCAAGCACGATAGTTGATGGAAAATGTTTTTCCTAACCATCAAAGAATATTATAATTCGATAGGAATGCCGTTATAAAAATCGAGAATTTTGGTTCTGAAAATGTATTCGTAACGGGCCTGCAGCAATTCCGACTGAGCAATTGTGAGATTGTTCTTGCTTTGGTTGTATTCCACCGAATTTACCATTCCAACATTGAATTTTTCTTCGGTGTAGCGGAACGCTTCTTCCGTTGATTTTACTGCTTTCTCACTCGAAATATACCGATTTAAGGCTGCCAGTGCATTGGTGTAGGCCTGTTCAATGTCTTTGCGCAAAACGTTTCGGGCCGATTGCAGGCGGTATTCAAAGTCAGCAATCTGAAGCTGGGCATTCGAAATACTGTTTTTCACCTGAAATTTGTTAAAAATCGGAACATTCAGTGTGAAACCCATGGAATACCGTTTGTTGTTTTTTAGCTGATCTGCAAAACTAATATCATCGCCGTTCAGGTCGGTATATTTGTCGTTGTACAGATTGTAGTAATTGGCCCCGAAACTTAACGACGGATAGCGGTTTCCTTTGGCAATATCCAGTTGCCGGCGGGCACTTTCAACACGCAGCTGGGCGGCTTTTATTTCGGGGCGAACGTTGATGGCATTTTTAAAAACATCGTACGAATTGGCCATGGTTACATTGGCTTTTATTTCGGGAAGTTTGGGTACCAGCACCTGAAAACTTTCCGACATGGGCAATTCAAGTAGCTGATAAAGTGTGAGATAAGCCAGTTGTACGCTGTTCTGGCGGTTTACCAGCGTGAGCTCCTCCTGTGCCAGTTGTGCTTCAATTTCGAGCAATGCGCCACGGGCCAGGCTTCCGGCATCAACCAATTGCTGTGTGCGGTTTATCTGCTGTTGGGTAACTTCAATCTGGGCATTGGAAACTTCAACCAGTTCTTCGGCAAAAAGAATTTCGAGGTAGGAAGCGGCAATATTGAGCACCAAATCGTCTTTGGCTTTCTGGAAATCCTGCATGGTTGCCTGTAAATCAAGCTCGTACTGCTCAATTGTATTTTGTAGTGTAAACCCGTTCCAAATGGTAAAGTCGGATGATAAATACCCGTTGTACTGCGATGAGTTTACATTTCGGTAGGTGTTGTCGTAACCCAGAGAACGGCCAAAGTTAAAGTTGTTTGACAATCCGGCATTCAGATTGGGCAAGCGGTTTGATTTTGCCTGGCTGACCTGGTTTTGATAGTATTCGGTGTTTAATGCCTGTTGCTGAATTTGAATGTTGTTTTCCAGGGCATAATCGATACATTTTTGCAACGACCATGATTCCTGGGCAAAAGCAATGTTCCCGAAACTTAATAATATTCCTGAAAATAAGACAAAAAGATTCTTCATTGTATGTTGTTTTTTGTTTAAAAGCGAATTTACGTAAAGCTGAATGAAAACCCTAAATTAACCTTGTGTGGTTTGTTCTTCACCGGTTTTTTTCGGATCTGTTTTTTCACCTTTCACTTTATCATCCTGTTTTAGTCCTTCTGTAATTTCAATGTTTATGCCGTCAGAAAGACCGGTTTTTACATATCGTTTTTCAAACTGCTGTTCTTCGGCGCTGGTCAGAACTTCCACAAACGACGAGTCGTTTTCAAATTTCAGCATTCCCTCCGGAATCACCAGAACACTGTCTTTCCTGTCGAGAACAATGTTGGCATTTGCACTGTAACCGGCGCGGATAAATTGTCCTTCCTTAAGCTGAACATTGGCTTTGATTTCAAACTGAATAGCTCCGTTTTCTTCCACCCCTTTGGGTGAAATGTATTCCAGAATAGCATCAAATTTTTCCTTGTCGATGGCACCAATCTCCAGTTCAATGGGCATTCCTTCCTTAATTTTTCCCACTTCGGTTTCGTCTACTTTTCCTTCAAAAACGATGTCGCCCATATCGGCAACGGCTGCAATGGTTGTCCCATCATTAAAGGTGTTGGCCTGAATTACGGAGTTTCCAACTTCCACCGGAACATCCAGCACCATCCCGTCGATGGTTGAACGAACCAGTGTATTAGTAGCGCTTTGTGCCTTTTTTGTTACACCATTTTTAATTAATTCGAGATTGTTTTCGGCTGCCGATAATTCTTCTTTTGAAGAATCGTAGTTTACTTTCGAGTTTTTAAACTCTTCGTAGGAAATGACATTTTTATCAAAAAGTTTTTGCTGCCGGTCGTAGTCAACCTGCGCATCTTCATAATTAATTTTTGCGCGGTTCAAGCGTGTTTCGGCTGCGTTTAAGGTTACCATGTCGGGGATAATTTTTATCCGGGCAATGGTTTGTCCTTTCTGAATGCGGTCGCCTGCTTCCACATAAAGTTCGTCGATGATTCCTGAAACCTGTGGTTTGATTTCAATTTCTTTTCGCGGTACCACCGAGCCCGTGGCAACGGTTTTCATAACCACATTGCTGATAAACGGATTTTTCGTTTCAAAAAAATCAGGTTTCTTTTTTGATTTGTTGTAAAGAAAAAATAATGTGCCGCCAAATGCAGCAATTAATATTACAACTCCTAAAATTCTGAATACTTTTTTCATGACGTTTTGTTTTTTGTTTTCTGTTATTTTTTTGTTTTACTTGATTTATTGTTCAATTTATTCCAGCGTTTTTGCTTAAATTCCTTCATCGCGGAGTGCATCAATGGGTTTGATTTTTACAGCACGCCGGGCCGGAATCATTCCTGCTCCAATTCCGGAAAAAATCAATACGGTTAAGGCTGAAATGGCCATTTTAAAGCTGATTTCAGGACGACGGAAGAAAATTTCATCGCCACCCGATTCGAGTGCCATATTTAGCAACTCAAGAATTCCAACACCCAGTGCCAGGCCGATGTAGCCGGCAATTACCGTAAGGAAAACACTTTCAGCAACAATGTGCATTATTACTTTTGCGGGGGTAGCCCCAATGGCTCTCTGAATACCAATTTCCTGGGTGCGTTCTTTTATAATTACAAGCATAATGTTACTCACGCCAATAATTCCGGCAAACAATGTACCTATGCCCACTATCCAGGTAAGAATCTGAATTCCGTTAAACAAACCCATGTATTTTACCCATTCCACTTCAATGTTGAATGATCCAATGGCCTGAATGTCGTCGGGGGCAATATGGTGCCGTTCCTTTAACAGTTCTTTTAACCGGGTTTCAATCTGGCTTACCGGAACTCCCGGCACAGAGGTAACGGAAAAGAAGTGAACCACATCTCCGTAGTTATAGGTTTGCTGCATGGTGGTAAACGGAATCATGATGTTTTCTTCTTTCCGGTTCCCGTTAAAATTAACACGGGTTTCAGGGTGAACTACTCCAACCACCTGGTAGTATACGCCATTAATTTTCAGGTACTCGCCAATGGGGTCTTCGTCTTTGTCGAACATTACTTCTGCAACTCTTTCACCGATGATACAAACTTTGCGTTTCTGTAAAATGTCAATTTGATTGAGCAAACGACCTTTCACAACAGTCCAGGAGTCGATTTCAAAAAATTCGGGATAATCGCCCGAAATATTGAATGCCCCGGTTTTTTTCCCGCGGATGGTATTGTCTCCGCTGTAGGAATTGGGCCCGAAAAGTTTGGGTGATAAATACTCGATATTGTTCACATTGGCTTTGATGTATTCAATGTCGGTATTTTTGTAATCCCACCTTCTTCCCCGCTGAAAACCTTGGTAGGGTTTGCTTGTAGGTTCTGTCCAGAAGAATGCAGAGTTGGAAGCAAATGCTTTGATTCCGTCCATGATTCCGTTTTCCAAAGCTTTGCCGGCCCCCGACATAATAATCAGCATAAAAATTCCCCAAAATACGCCAAAGGCCGTCATAAAACTTCGCATCCGGTTTTTTTTCAGGGCGCTTAATATTTCTTTCCAAAGATCTAAGTCAAACATAGTAAAGCCTCCCCCTTGACCCTCCAGCGGAGGGGTTATTATTTGATTCGATAATGATTATTGTTTTCATTTTATTGCATTTTTTGTATGGCACTTTCCTATTCATCGCGCAACGCTTCGATGGGTTTGATTCGGGAAGCCCGTTTGGCCGGGATAAAACCGGCCAGTGTTCCTGCAAAAATCAGTAACATGGTGGCAGCGGCGGCTACATTGAGATTTACTGTAGGATTGCGGAACAATGTGTCGCCGTTTCCGCCATTGGTGGCTGCCGATGCCGCATATTGCTGTTCAACAAAAAAGTTAACGCCTTCCATAAGTCCGGTGCCCAAAACCAGGCCAATGTAACCGGCAATGGTGGTTATTAGAATTGATTCGAGCAAAATGAGCCCGACCACAGAACCCGGGCTTGCGCCAATGGCTTTGCGGATGCCAATTTCCTTGGTTCGTTCTTTTACTACTATCAGCATAATATTGCTTACTCCGGCCACACCGGCAATCAAAGTTCCAATCCCGATTATCCAGATAAATATTTTAATAGCCTGAAATATTTTCATGGTCTGAATCACGTCTTCAAGTTTATTGTAGGAGCCGAGCGCCGATTCATCGGTTGAATCAAATTTGTGTTTCCGGGCCAGGGTTTCCCTAACGCGGGTTTCAATGGCCTGGCTTTCTTCGATGGTTGCAGCATCAACGGTTAATGCGAAATTGTGCAGCCGGTTGGAGCCGTTAAAAACTTTTTGGCCGGTGGTTACGGGCAAATATGCATTTCTGTGCCGGGTGCCGCCTCCTTCCTTGCAAATGCCAACTACCTTAAACGGAATGTTGTTGATGCGTACATATTCTCCAATCGCTTCCTTGTCTTTAAAAAGCGCATCGTAAATATCTTTTCCCAGTACAACCGATTTGCGTGTTTGTTTAATATCAACCGGATTGATAAAACGGCCTTCAATCACTTCAATCGATTCCACATCTTTTAAATCGGGGTGACAGGTAATGGCAGTATATTCGCCATATTCATTTCCGTATGAAAAGGTATTTCCACTGATGTAATATCTTCCGGAGGTGTATTCAATACCCGGCAGGTCTTTTATAATTTCGTAGTCGCTGTTGGTGAGGCGAATTTCCCTTCCTTCCTTCAGCCCCTGGTGTGCAATGCTGGTTCGTCCGCTCCACAGCCACATGGCATTTATGGCATCGCGTTGAAAATTTTCGGAAACTCCGTTACTCAGGCCGTTTCCCGATCCCAGCAAAATCATCAGCATAAAAATGCCCCAGGCAACACTGAATCCCGTGAGAAAGGTGCGCATTTTATTTTTTTTGATGGTGGCAAGTATTTCCTGCCATTTATCGATATCAAACATTTTTGTTTAGTGTTAAAAGTTTAATGTTGAAACTTCGTCTGTTTTTACAGAATAACGGTGACTGTCAAACTGAGACTGCCAACTTTTTTCAGGCTGTTTCCAGTTCTTTTGAATATTGATTCTGGAAATGTTTTAAATCGCCGTTTTTTATGATTTCAGAAATAATTCCGTCTTTCAGGCGAATTATTTTTTGTGTCATGGCCGCAATATCATGCTCGTGTGTTACCAAAATCACGGTAATTCCATCGCGGTTGATATCTTTCAGAATATCCATCACTTCATACGAAGTACTTGAGTCCAGGGCTCCTGTAGGTTCATCGGCAAAAATAATTTTGGGTTGCGAAATTAACGAGCGAGCAATGGCTACCCTCTGTTTTTGTCCGCCAGAAAGTTCATTGGGCATGTGCTCGGCCCACGGAAGCAAACCTAATTTGTCGAGGTATTCCAGCGCAATTTTGTTTCTTTTTTTGCGATTCACTCCCTGGTAATATAAGGGAAGGGCCACATTTTCCATGGCATTTTTAAACGAAATGAGGTTAAACGACTGGAATACAAAACCTACCATTTCGTTTCTGAGCCGTGCGGCCTGTTTTTCACTCATATTTCTTACCAGTTGCCCGTTCAGATGATACGCCCCCTCATCGTAGTTGTCTAAAATTCCGAGGATGTTCAGCAGGGTTGATTTACCCGAGCCCGATGAACCCATAATGGAAACAAACTCTCCCTGTTTGATTTCCAAATCGATTCCTTTTAACACATGCAACGCGTTGCTTCCGGTTACATACGACTTGTGCAGATTACTTAGACTAATCATGGCTTTAAATTGTTTTTTGTTTTCTGTTTCTGTTTCTGAAAAGCGGAACAAAAACTGCCCCCGGTTTTCAATTTAAAATTGAT
>JAFGDX010000248.1 GCA_016931875.1 Prolixibacteraceae bacterium | reverse complement strand
TAAACCTGTGTGGCTGCCAAATTTGCGTGTCCCAGCAATTCTTTTACTGCGTTTAAATCCGCTCCTTTATTTAATAAATGGGTAGCATAGGTATGCCGCAATACATGCGGACTTTTTTTCTCCAGCGAAGTAACTTTTTCGAGATTACTTTTTACTACCCTGTATATTAATTTTTCATACACTGGTTTTCCTTTCCCGGTTACCAGTAAACGTTCAGGTGTAAATCCAATCGTTTCGTTTCTTAATTCAAGATACTGAAAAAACAGATTATTTATACTCCTTGGATACGGAATAATTCTCTCTTTTTGCCGCTTTCCCAAAACTTTTATTAAATACTCTTTGGAATAAACATCTGTATCTTTTAGCTGCAGCAGTTCAGCCAAACGGATACCGGTGCCATATAATAAGCTAATTATCAATTTATCACGCACACCCCGGAAATCATTGGTAAAAAAACCATCATCCAAAAGATGATTCAAATTACTTTCCTCTAAAAAAAAGGGTAATTTTTTTCTGATTTTTGGAAGTGGCAAATTTACAGCCGGGTTTTTGCTCACAACCTGTTCCTTCATTAAATATTTGAAAAAGACCTTCACTGAAGTAACTTTCCGGCTTACCGAGCGAGGAGAGGTATTGTTCTCCATTAAAGAAACAATCCAGCTTCTTACGCTTTTGGAATCGATTTCTTTTACATGAAATTCCCCGACCATTGTTGTACAAAACTGCACAAACTGATCGAGGTCATTTTTATACGCCGTTACCGTATGAGGAGAGCACCTCTTCTCATACTTCAGATAGTTAATAAACGATTCCTGATAGTTGTTCATTAATCTCCCTCACTCACTATTAACCAGGAACCACTAACTTCAATTAGTCTTCCTGACGCTGCAATCCCTGTACGTAAATCGCCTTTTTCAACTCTTCCCTTTTCTTTACTGAGGGTTTTGTATACTTCTGACGATCGCGTAATTCTTTGATTACACCCGTTTTTTCAAACTTTCTTTTGAACCTTTTTAAAGCTCTTTCAATATTTTCGCCTTCTTTTACCGGAATAATTATCATATCCTTTTCGGTTTACATTTTTAAAAATCGAGGCGCAAATTTAGAAATTATTCATTGTTTATCAAATTTAAAGGAAAAAAATAATAATTCCTATGTAATAAATTTGATTTAAATCTTTTTAACGGCTGCTTAAATATGGCTTTACTTTTCGGTAAGTAACACTATCAACCAAATTTAACCGCAGCAAATCTTCTACTGATTTCAGCGCTCCATTCCTTGTCCTGTAATTTATAATGGATTGAACCTGCTTTTTGTTCAAATAAGGATGCCGAATAAGATCAGAATAACCGGCAAAATTTATTCTTATTTTATTTATCCCCGAGGTGTCGACAGTTACATGACTGGCAACCGAGTTGTAGGTTTCTTCCGGGAAGTTATAAACCTCAAGCAACTGTTCGCCCGAATAGAATCCTCCCAGCAAATCACGGAACTTTACAATCCGTGAAGCAAATACCGGCCCTACCCCGTTTAATTTCACCAGCTCGCTTGAGTCGGCACTGTTTAGTTCAATTACATACCGTGTATAACTTTCACCATCCTCTTTCTGTTTGATTGCTTCTGACGGCGGGAAATTATTTTCGGTCTTTTCAGTTTTATCACGCCCTCTTTCTTCCGGTTGTAATGGTTCTCCGGGAATTTCAATATACTCTTCAACAGCTGCATAAATGCTGTCATTCATCCCGTAAATTTTTCTGAATCCTGAAACGGTTTTTATCTTTCCCCCGGCTTTCCGGTAATTTATTAAGTTTCTTTTTACATATTCCGGAAGCAACAGCGAATCCAGAGAGGTTTCAGATATTGTATTTGGATTAAATGGGAAAAGTGTCTGATTGTTTTGAGTATTATTCTCTTTTGCCATTTCCCATTCATTGAAAGCTTTTTCAAATTCTGAATAATCAACTTCATCATTCACGGGAATATAATCAACAACAATTCCGGTGAGGATGGCAAACAATATCAGAACAACCAGTACAATTATTCCGTTTCTGTCTTTTTTCGAAAAAGTAAAATATTTCTTTATAAATGAACTGAAGGGATGGTGCATTATGTTTGTTTCTATTGGTTATAACGAGCTGAAAGATACCGAATAAAAACAATCTGTGCAAGTGCTGATCCGGGGGAAATAAGTTCAGAATTTTCCTGAGTTTTAAAACATAATTTAAACAATCCCCTGGATAAAAAATGTGGCAATGGCAATTATCCCGATAGCAACAGGAGCAATGTAACGGATTATAAAATAAACCCCTTTAAAAAGATTTGACTTCAGGCTGCCCTGGTTACTAATTTCGTTGATAAAATCAGATTTTCCCATTCTCCATCCCACAAAAATAACAATTAGCAGAGCGCCAAATGTTAGCATTATATTTGCCGAAGCATAGTTTAGTAAATCAAAAACGGTCATTTCAAAAATTGTAAAGTCTTTCATCACACCAAACGAAAGTGTTGCCAAAACCCCCAAAACAGAGATTGAAACAGCTGCTATCAGTGTCGCCATTCCTCTTGAGAGTTTTAATTCTTCTTTTAAATAGGCAACCACTACTTCTAAAACTGAAATTGTTGAAGTGAGCGCCGCTACACTTAGCAGGAAGAAAAACAGTACAGAAAAAAAACTACCTCCGGGCATTGATTTAAATACATCGGGCAAAACCTCGAATACCAGCCCGGGCCCCGGCGAAAGGCTTGCAACATCACTGCCTGGTGAAAAGGCAAATATGGCGGGAATAACCATTAAACTGGCCAGTATGGCAATGGAAGTATCGGTAATTGCAACCTGTGTGGATGTTCGTAACAAGTGGTTATCTTTCTGAATGTAGGAACCGTAAGTAATTAATGTTCCCATACCAATACTTAGCGAGAAAGCTGCCTGCCCCAGCGCCATAAGCACCGTTTTAAAACTCACTGCCGACCAGTTGGGAACAAAAAGATATTTTACCCCTTCCATGGCCCCTTCCAATGTTACTGAACGGAATGCCACAAACAGTATCAATACAGCCAGCACGGGCATAAGTATTTTGGTAAATTTTTCAATCCCTTTTTTTATTCCGGCAAAAACAACAACCGATGTTACCAGCATTATAATAAATTGCCACATTAGCGGGCGATAAGTTTGTGAACTAAAATCGGCAAAATTTTTCTGCATATCGTTTACATGGCTAAGTTTCCCGGTGATTGCCTGAGCAAAATATTCCAAAGTCCACCCTGCCACGGTGCTGTAAAAGGCAAGTATGGCAAAAGCGGTAATAATTCCTAAAGAACCAACCAGAAACCACGGTGTTCCGGGGGCCAGTTTTTTAAACGAACCAAATGCATTGAGCTGTGCGCGACGGCCAATTGAAAACTCGGACAACATCACAGGTATGCCGATAAGAATGACAAAACCAATATACAATAACAAAAATGCACCTCCTCCGTTTTGAGTGGTCACCAACGGAAATCTCCAAATGTTGCCTAATCCAACTGCCGAACCTGCGGCTGCGGCGATAACCCCAAACTTTGACCCAAATGAATCCCGTATCTGATTATTGTTTTCGATCATACCAAGAATATTAATTTGAAACCAACAGGCTACAGAAACTTTACAATTTTAATTTCAGGTTCCAAAAATGCAAAAAAATTCATTTCTGAAACAATGTAATGCTTATTGTTTTTGAAAAGATTATCAAAACGGATACCCGATAGCAAATGAGAGGTTCAAATCGTCTGCGGTGTAAGAACGGTTTCCAATTATCCATCCGTCGTTGAACTGGTTGGAAGGCTCTCTGAGTTTCATTCCCAAATCCAGGCGAAAAACAAAATAATTAAAATCGAAGCGCAACCCGGTACCGGTGCCAAAAGCCAACTGTTTGTAAAACTTGTCAAATTCAAAAAGGGCCCCTTCCCGGTTATCTTTTTTATTGATTGCCCAAATATTTCCCACATCAAAAAACAATGCTCCTTCAACAAAGCTTATCAGTTTAAACCGGTATTCAACATTTGCTTCCAATTTAATATCTGACGACTGATTGGGATATGCCCCTTCAGGCTCTTTATAGGTTCCCGGCCCAAGCGAACGCACCTGCCATGCCCGAATTCCGTTGGCGCCTCCTGTAAAATATTTTTTTTCGAATGGCAACACATCGAAATTTCCATACGGAACACCAACACCCAAAAAGGCCCTGGCTACCAATGTATTATATTTATCTATGGTGTATCCGTATCGAAATTCAACATCTGATTTTACATATTGGGCAAAGCGGGTATTCAAAATCCGGTAATATTCAGTCGTTCCCAAACCAAGGGTATCAACCGTTTGTATTTTAGGACGATTGGCTAACGACGACACCAAACTTAACAAATTCCCGGCCGATTCGATATTAAACCTGACATAGCTGTATCCCTTGCTCATATTCAGACTTTGTGTGTTGTAGGTAAATGAATAATTGGTTGCCAGAATAAGGTGGTCGGTAAAACTACTTTTAATGTACAGGTCTTTTATTCTTTCGATAAAATTGGGATCAAACCGGTACAGATTTACCATATTGAAATCGAGCAAGTTGAGGGTATGCCTGAACGTTTCAGAGCTCATCCAGTCGTAACCAAATTTTACATTTGAAATGGTCCGCGTATATTCCGGTCTTCGCTGAAAATTATATCCTGCACTAAAAACTGTTTTGGGCAGCACGGTTTCAAACCACCGAATAAAACTTCCGGGACCCAAAAGTTTTGGAATGGCGATATTGGATTCAATCCCAAATTCACGTGTATTAAAATATTCTGATTCACTACTTGCCACACGTTCCATTGCTCCACGCAGCTTTACCTGGAAAACCTCGGCGCCGTGAAACAAATTCCGGTGTTGGTAATTGATATTTCCGGCAACACCAAGATTCCCCGATGTGTTGGTTCCTTCAATATCAAACGAGGTTGACTGTTTGTTTAACGGCGCCAGCCTGATATAACAATCGAGCAAACTGGAATCCTGATTCATCTCCGGCTCCTGAAACCGGATATCGATAAACCGAAATTGCCGGAGGCGATTAAAAGCATTAAACGTATTTTCAACAGTTGACAGGCGGTAACGATCCCCGCGTTTCATAAGCAGTGAACGTTCAAACAAGCCGGTTTTATATTTAATCTGGTTGTTGCGATACACAATAAAATCATCGGTCCAAAGTGTATCTGAAAACATATTTGATGATTGCTGCACATCATTTAACGGCGTTGTACCCGGAAGTACCGAGATATAAAAATCGTTCAAAAAATACGGTGTAAAAACTTTAGCCGAGTCCTCCGGATCTTCCCGGGAATTTCCAACATATAAGTCGAGGATAATTTCTTTTTCAAATTTGCTGCTGTCGGCCAAATAACTTACATCTTCTTTTGTGAAATAATAATACCCGTTGTTTCTGAACAAATCAACAATTGACGAGCGTTGGTTATCAAGCATATAATAATCAAAAGGAGTACCAGGACTTATATATGTTTGGGAAGTATCACTCATAAAAAGTTCCCTCAATTCAGCATTATTAAAATGGTAATTTATATCTCTGATCCGGTAAATATCGCCGGTTTCTAAAGAGTACTTTACATTTACTTTTTGTTTTTTATCGTTAATAAAAACCTCTCTGTCAACGGTCCCCCTGAAATATCCCTTATTGTTCAAATATTGTTTTAGCTGCTCTTCAGAGCGAACCGCCAGTGCTTCGTTGTAGATTTGCGGTGGTTCGCCAATCCGTTTCAGCCAGTCATCGGTTTTCTTTTTTGATGATAAATTATAAAGCCAGAGATGAAATTTTGCAAAACCCAGAATTTTGTAATTTTCTTTTTGCCGAACATATGTTTTAGTTTCTTCCCTGCTTATTCTGGGATTATCAACTTCCACCTCCACTTTATTTAACAAATAACTATTTTCAGGAACATATTTCACAGGCGAGCATGAGAATATGGAAAAACCCGCAATCATAACAATTGCCAAATGAATGCTCAGGTATTTTACGTTCACTCGTTTGTCCATCCCCATGTTTTATTTATCAAAAATAACGAAGTGTTTATTTAGAAACAGTAACTTTACCAGGAATATTTCAACACAACCCAATTTTTTAAATGATTAGCAAAAATACGATTAAACTGATTCATTCTCTGTCACAAAAAAAATACCGTAAAAAAGAAAATTTATTTCTGGTGGAAGGAGATAAAAATGTAACTGATGCTCTTCGTTCAAAAATAAAAGTCGTTCATTTACTGGCAACCAAAACATTTCTTAACGAACAAAAAACAACAGCGGCAAAAGCCATTAAAATAACCGAAGTTGATGAGAAAGAAATAAAAAAAGCCAGTTTGCTTTCCACTCCTCAAAATTGTATTGCCTTGTGTGAAATACCGGCACAAAAAAAACTTCCGTTGAAACTCGAAAAGAATATATCCCTTTATCTGGACGGGATACAAGACCCCGGAAACCTGGGAACCATTCTAAGAATCAGCGACTGGTTCGGGGTTGAATATGTATTTTGCTCGCCCGACACCGCCGATATTTACAACCCAAAAGTGGTGCAGGCCAGCATGGGCTCCATTTGTCGTGCCAATATTGTTTACTCTCCTTTTGAAAATATTTCAGACCTGGCGCGTGTTTCAAACGCCGAAATTACCGGCGCTTTTTTGGATGGGAAAAACATTTACGAGGAAGCATTTGCTGAAAAAATCATGCTGGTGGTAGGAAACGAGGGAAACGGCATTCGAAAAGATGTGGAAGCCCGTATTGGGAAAAAAGTTATGATACCCCATTTTGCCGATACAAAGGACAAGGCAGAATCGTTAAATGTTGCTGTTGCCACCGGAATTATTTGTGCTGAATTCCGTCGCCGGCATTCACGCTAATTTATTCAAAATGAAACGAAAGGGTAAAAATATTGGAACGTAACGATTTTATGGAATGCGTATAGTACTGTCGCTGTGTGTCAACCGGCGATGGCCCCAGTTGGTTGTTCAGTCCCAGGCTAACTTTTGCCTCCACCGAAAAGCGGAAAAACGTAAAGTAGTGATCCCATCCTAGGCCCATTTCGGCATACAAACCGCCGCTTGTTAAACTTACCAAATCTTCTTCACCTGTTCTGGAAATATCATGCCGGTAGGCAGTACCAAAAATCACATAAGGCCGGTCGTTATTTATTCTCCGTGCTTTGTATTTAATAAGCAACGGAAAATCGAGAAACGTGGATTTAATGGAATAATAGTTGATAGCCTGGTCGTTGTAAATGTCCCACACATCAATGTTGTACAACAATTTTCTTTCTCCAAACGACAGGCCCGGAAGAAAACGAAGATTAAAATCGCGTCCCAGGCGCAGGCTTGTAATGATGCCTACGGTAAACCCCGGAATAACTTCGGCCACATCCGAGCGAACAATGGTGTTGTGAGTAATCTGCGGATTGTCGAGTTGCCAGGTTTGCGGACGGAACCTGGGGTTATCTCCGATAGGATTGTAATTTACCACCGCAAAATCGAGTGTATTTAATCCCAGCGTAAAACCAAAATGAACTAATTTGTCGTCAAAAGTAGTCAGGTAATTTACTTTTTGTTGTTGCGAAAAGCCGCTAAAAACAACCAAAACAAACCATATGGAAATAATAATTTTTTTCACAGTTTTTCTACACTACTTTCTCTTTTCAAAAACAACGATTTAATTAATTTATTGTCTGCTGCTGATTAATTCTTTGGTTTTACTGACTGGTAAATAGTAGCAATGCCAAATGTTTGCGGAAAACCTTTTGCATCTACAAAACCAACCGTTTGCAATATATCCGTAAAACGCTCACCATCAGGAAATTCATTTACCGATTCGGGCAAATAAGTGTATGCACTGTTGTCTTTTGATACAAGCTTCCCCAGCAATGGTAAAATCCTGGTGAAATAAAAATAATATATTTCTTTAAAAGGCGATTTGCACGGTTTTGAAAATTCAAGAACTATAAACACCCCGCCGGGTTTAAGCACCCTTTTAATCTCGGCCAGCCCTTTTTCCAGGTTTTCAAAATTCCGGACACCAAATCCCACTGTTGCGGCATCAAAAGTATTGTCGTGAAAAGGCAGGTTCTCAGAGTCGGCTTGTATAAATTCAATCCGGTCAGTCAAATTTTTTTTTTGAATTTTCTTCCGTCCTATTTCGAGCATCCCTCCCGAAATATCGATTCCGGTAATTTTTGCGTGAGCAATTTTTGTTGCCGAAACAGCAAAGTCGCCTGTTCCGGTTGCAATGTCAAGAATAAACTGCGGATGAAGAGGCCGTAGTTTTTTCACCGCCCGTTTTCTCCAAACCTTATCAATATTAGCTGAAAGCAGATGGTTTAAAAGATCATATTTTGGAGAGATATTATCAAACATCTCCTCCACCTGCTTTTTTTTTCCCTGTTCTGAATTTTTATAAGGAAGTACTGTCATCAAATTCCTGTGGTCATTTTGTCAATATATCCCAGAGAAATGTCGTCGACTCTTATTTCACCTTTTGTTACGTGGCCAAGAGTAAAAAACGGGACTTTCAATTCAGTCAAAACATCCACAAACTCGTCTTCCTTCTCCGGATCAACATCCACCAGAATGCGGCCCATTGCCTCACCAAAAAGAAATGAATCCAGCCTGATTTCTGCATCGGTAGTAATATCAAACCCCAGTTCGTTTGGAATAGCTGAACGAAGCAATGTAAAAAACAATCCGCCTTTTCCAATGGGGCTGGCACTTTGTATCAAATTCATGTTATGCAGTTTTTTGAGTGCATTCTGAATTTTCAGTTCATGATCGATGTTAAATGCCGGAAGCGGCGAGTTGGCAATCCCGTGATAGAATTCAAGATATTCTGATGAGCCTACATCCTCTACCGAATGGCCAATCATAAATATATTGTTCCCTTTTTTATTGAATTTATGCGAGGTTATCAACTCACGGTTTTCCACAGCTCCCATCATACTGATAATAATGGTGGGCGGCACCGGGCCGTGCTCCGAAAAATGATCGAACCTGATTTTCCGATCCGATATTTTCAGATTAAATTTTTGTGCTGCATTTTCCAGCCCTTTTTTGGCTCCCGAAGCAATAAAATGTCCGTTGGGATCGGCAAAATCAATGTGGTACAAAAACGCACTGATGGCAATGGGTGTGGCACCAAAACACAACATCTTTCGTGCTGCCCGCGAAATTAAAATTTCGGTTGCCTTTTTCGGGTCATTTTCCAAATGATGATGAAATGCATGTGTGCTCATTGCCATACATCTACCCGAAGAATCAACATCAAACAGACCGGTTTCGTCGGTATCGCTGTTCCCGATAGAATCGGGCGAAATATTAACTTCGCTAAAATCGTTAAAGTAATTGATGGTTGATAAATTGGGATTAACCATCAGCGAATAAATAGCATCTTCAATATTTTCGGGCTCGGGAATGGAATCAATGGTAAATTCTCTTTCTTTTTCTGCAATCTCATTCATACAGCTTGGATATTACATAATTAAGCAAAGCAAAGGTAATTAAGTACACGATTTTTCCATAAAAATTGATGTTTTTTTTAATTTCGGGGGAGAATTTGAATAAAACAAAAAATGAAAAGAACAGCATTAATAACCGGAGCAACAGCAGGTATCGGCGAGGCAACAGCCAGGCTTCTGGCGAAAAATAATTTTGATTTGATACTCACAGGCCGCCGCAAAGAAAGGCTTGAAAAACTGGCTGCTGAAATTCAGACACAAACACAGAGCAAAATACATCTCCTGAGTTTTGATATCAGAAACCAGTCTGAAACAGAAAAAGCCATCAAAAGCTTACCAAAAGAGTGGACAAAAATTGATGTTCTTATTAACAACGCCGGGCTGGCAGCCGGAATGGCAACCCTTCAGGAAGGTGTTATTGATGACTGGGAGAGAATGATTGACACCAACATAAAAGGGCTGCTTTATATGACCCGTCTTGTTGCGCCGGCGATGGTGGCACGGGGCGAGGGGCATATTGTCAATATTTCATCCATTGCCGGAAAGGAAACCTACCCGATGGGAAATGTATATTGCGCAACAAAACATGCCGTGCAGTCGCTTACCCAGGGAATGCGGCTCGACATGCTAAAACACGGAATTAAAGTAAGTTCGGTGAGCCCGGGTGCCGTGGAAACCGAGTTTTCGCTGGTTCGTTTTAACGGCGACACAGAAAAAGCACAAAAAGTTTACGACGGTTTTACACCCCTTTTTGCCAGCGATATTGCCGAAACCATCCTCTTTGTTGTAACCCGGCCTGCCCATGTAAATATCGATGATATTCTTGTTATGCCAACAGCCCAGGCTTTTAGTCGCGAATTTTACCGGAAATAATTCACATAAATTTGTATTACATTTGTATTCCTGAAAAGAAAAAAATGTCAGAAGCAATTATTATTACGCCGGTAAAAGATTCACTGGAAACCACAAAGCAAACCATCGAAGCCATTTCGACAGCCAGCGGAACATTTGAATATTTTGTTTTTAACGATTTCAGCCGGCCCGAAACCAAAAACTACCTGGAAAATGCAAAGGAAGAATTTGGCTTCCAACTTATTCATCTGGAAGAAATTACCACTACTCCTTCGCCAAACTACAAACTGGTGCTGCAGATGGCCCAAAAAATGGCCCTGGAAAAAAACACACCCCTGATTATTGTTGAATCAGACGTGGTGGTTCAGAAAGACACCCTGCAAAAGCTGATTCACCTATCAAAAGAAACAAAAAAACCGGGATTGGTGGGCGCAATTACTGTTGACAGGGAAGGAAACTACAACTTCCCCTATACCTTTGAAAAAAAGAAAAGCAACAAAGTAATTGACACCTCGCACAGCCTGAGTTTTTGCTG
>JAFGDX010000247.1 GCA_016931875.1 Prolixibacteraceae bacterium | reverse complement strand
GGTTCAATAAAACTCAATGCTTTTAAGGTTATTTCCGGACTGCCGGGCCCTTGTCGTTCTAAACCTGAAAAATATTCGCAGATTAAACTAAAATCGAATTCGTGAATGGATTTATTTTCGTTGTTCATGATGTTTAAATTTATTTATCCGGAACCACGGTCAAAAAAAATACAACCACGGCCCAAACTGTTTTAAATATTTTGAATAAGAGAATACCCCGGCATGATTTTGCCGGGCTTAAATGGGATAACCTTTGGGATTTTTACCCACAGGTTATTTACTTCACCAAATCCGTTTTAAATGTAAACATCCAACCTTTTTTGTTGCCGCAAAGATAATTCATTTTTGCTATAGTTATTGCGCTGATCCTGAAAATTACAGAATTTCAAAACCACAGAAGGAAATAAATAACTCACCTCTGTTTTACAAAAACCCGCGGTTGGCAGGCACCATTTTACATTACCATTTCATAAATTTGAGACGTAAACTGTTGCTTACCACCGAAACAGAGCTCAGTGCCATGGCGGCTCCGGCAATCATGGGATTAAGCAAAAACCCGGAAAACGGATACAAAATTCCGGCCGCAACCGGAATTCCAATAACGTTGTAAATAAATGCCCAGAAAAGATTTTGCCTGACGGTTTTTACCGTTTTCCCGGAAAGTTCAATAGCTTGTATAATTTTGTTCAAATCAGATGAAATAATGGTCATTTTTGCCACATCCATTGCAATATCAGAGCCTTTCCCCATGGCAATACTAACATCAGCCTGGGCCAGCGCGTGTGAATCGTTGATACCATCACCCACCATTGCCACCACTTTATTTTCGTTCTGTAATTTTTTAATAAAATCTGCCTTATCCGACGGCGAAGTTTCTGCCCGGTAATTTTTTATACCCACTTTTTCGGCCACCGACTTTGCAGTCTGCGGGTTGTCGCCGGTAAGCATATAAACTTCTATTCCTTTGTTTTGAAGATTTTCAATGGCTTCTTTTGATGTATTTTTTATTTTGTCGGCTATGGCCAGAACAGCTTTTACTTCCTTTTCATCGGCAAAAAATATGACCGTTTTTGCTTCTTTTTCCAACTGACCAATTTTGGAGTTAAAGTTTGCCGGAATCTCCACCTGGTGTTTTGTAATCAGGTTCCTGTTTCCTGCAAAGTATTTGTGACCGGCAATCTTCGCGGTTACTCCTCCCCCGGTGATGCTTTTAAACTCAGACAACTCGATTGTTTCGATATTACTGTGCTGCAAACTTTGTATTACTGCTTCGGCCAGCGGATGTTCCGATCGCTTTTCCATTTCATGTAAAACAGAAGTTAAAAATACCTGGTTTTTCACTTTTTCATTCCATAAAATATCCGTTACCACCGGTTTCCCTTCGGTTATGGTTCCGGTTTTATCAAGAATAACAGCATTTATTTTTTGGGATAATTCAAGACTTTCGGCGTCTTTGATTAAAATACCGTTTTCGGCTCCCTTTCCCACTCCTACCATAATTGCTGTTGGAGTTGCCAGCCCCAAAGCACAGGGGCAGGCAATAACCAAAACCGTTACCAGCGCCAGCAAACCGTGTGTAAAAGCATTTTCTCCACCCCACACATTCCAGGCAACAAAACTGAGCAGGGCAACACCAATCACTACAGGCACAAAAATTCCGGCTACTTTATCCACCAGTTTCTGAACCGGAGCTTTGCTTCCCTGAGCTTCCTGCACCATTTTAATAATTTGCGCCAAAACCGTTTCTCCTCCAACCTTTTCTGCTTTAAACCGGAAACTTCCGCTTTGATTTACGGTTCCTGAAAATACTTTTTCGCCAGCCATTTTTTCTACCGGCATGGGTTCCCCCGAAATCATACTTTCATCTACAAAAGAATGCCCGTTCACAACTTCTCCGTCAACGGGTATTTTGCCACCAGGTTTTATCAGCAAAATATCATTCTTTACAACTTCGGAAACTTTCATCACCTTTTCGCTCCCGTCTTCATTTATTTTTATAACAGTTTTTGGCTGAAGGCCGATGAGTTTTTTGATGGCCGACGAAGTAGTTGATTTGGCCCGCTCTTCAAGCAATTTCCCCAACATGATAAATACAATGATAACCCCGGCTGCTTCGAAATACACATGCGCCTCCAGTCCCTTGCTGACAAGAGCGTGCGGGAATAAAGTATTAAACACGCTGAAAAAATAGGCAATGGACGTACTGAGCGCAACAAGTGTGTCCATGTTTGCCTTGCGGTGTTTTGCCTGTTTCCATGCCTGAACAAAAAAATGTTTTCCAAATACAAAAAGAATGGGTGTGGCAAGCAACCACATAATGTAATTTGCATAAGGAATATTTGGGAAGAACATACCGATTGCAACCAAAGGAACCACCAGTACCAAAGCCCCGGTGATTCTTTTTGTCAACTGTTTTAAATGATTTTTTGACAACTCCTCGGAAGTATTTGAATAGGTTTCATCTTCTTCCGTCAGCAAATCGTAGCCAATTTCCTGAATCACCTTTTTCATCATTGCCGGAGTAATACTTCGGGAGTCGTACTCAACCAACACTGAATTACTGGCAAAATTTACCGATGAATTTACCACTCCCTCCTGGGCTTTCAACATACTATCGACACTTGCGGCGCAAGAGGCACAACTCATTCCGGTTACCGGAAACGTTTGTTTTTTTATTTCTGTTTTCTGAATTGTATTTTCCATAACTGTTGCATTTTTCTTGTTACAAAGTTGCAACAGACGGATAAAAGATATATTACAGGATTTTCGAAAAAAATTACAAAATTTATATTTACCCGACGCAGCGTTTTCTTTTGATGACTATTTTCTGCCCTGAATAGCTGCTGAAACAATGATGAGAAGAATCCACCATTGCCTCAACGAACAACGCTGGTTTTGCGGTCATCCTCATTGAATCAACTCTCCTGAAGCAGTTTATCAAAATATTCAACAGTTCTCGCCAGTCCCTGGCGCAGGGGGATGGTGGGTTCCCATCCGTTTAATTTTTCTTTAGCCAGGGAAATGTCAGGCTGTCGTTGTGCCGGGTCGTCCTTGGGCAGGGGCAAGTGTACTATTTTTGATTTTGACCCGGTTATATCCAGAATTTCTCTGGCAAGTTCGAGCATGGTAAACTCATCGGGGTTGCCAATATTTACGGGTCCGGTAAACGAATCTTCGGTGGCCATCATCCGGGTCATTCCTTCAACCAAATCGCTCACATACTGAAAACTTCGTGTTTGTGTTCCGTCTCCAAAAATGGTAATGTCCTTTCCCTTTAAAGCCTGCACTATAAAATTGGAGACTACGCGTCCGTCATCGGGTTCCATTTTGGGGCCGTAGGTATTAAAAATTCGAATGATTTTTATACGAACTTTGTTTTGTTGGTGATAATTAACAAATAATGATTCGGCACAGCGTTTTCCCTCGTCGTAACACGACCTTATTCCAATGGGATTTACATGGCCCCAGTAAGTTTCCGGTTGCGGGTGCAGTTCAGGATCGCCATACACCTCGCTGGTAGATGCCTGCAAAATTTTAGCCCTGGTTCGTTTGGCCAGCCCCAGCATATTTATAGCCCCCATAACCGATGTTTTTATGGTTTTTATGGCATTGTACTGGTAATGAATGGGTGAAGCCGGACAAGCCAGATTGTAAATTTCATCCACCTCAATGTAATAAGGCATGGTTACATCGTGGCGAACCATTTCAAAATACTTGTTGTCGAACAAATGGAT
>JAFGDX010000246.1 GCA_016931875.1 Prolixibacteraceae bacterium | reverse complement strand
TTTTTGTTATTGGTTCAGCGGTCAAACTTATAAAAATTCATGAAGTCGGTTGTTGTAACACGCAGCTTTTATCAATTCAGGTTCTGTTTATAACTTTTTCTTTGCATTTTGAATTGCAGATTCTGATTGGTTGTTGTGTCGCAATTTGCCTTTTTCATTGTCGCAAATGCAACTTTTTATTCCGGATTAAGCTTCTTAAATTTGAAAGGTTTGAAATTCACACAAAAAAGTATTTTATTATGAAACAAGCAGCACATCCTTATTTTCATTTCGACGGAAACTGCCGCGAAGCCATGAATTTTTATTCGGAATTGTTTGGAGGGAAACCGGAAATAATGACCATTGGCGAATCGCCTGCGAAAGAACAGTTTCCAAAGGAACTGTATGATCAGGTATTGCATTCGCACCTTCAGAACGGCGATTTTATGCTAATGGCCTCCGACATGTGCGGAATGGGGGAACTAAACCAGGGAAACTCGGTGGATATTTCGCTGACCTGTTCATCGGAAGAGGAAATCAACCGCTTGTACAAACAATTATCTGACGGGGGAAAAATTTTACAGGAACTTCAGGAACAATTTTGGGGCGATTTGTTTGCCATGCTTTCCGACCAGTTTGGCGTGCGCTGGATGCTTTCGTTCAGCAAAGCATAATTCAGAAGCAAAATGACGGAACCCAAAATTATTGTGGAAGAGGACTGCGGCAATTCGCCACGGAAACACCTTCTGAAAGAACTGAATATTGCTTTCGCACAGGGCAATACAGAAAAAATAATTTCATACGTAACCGATGATATTGTATGGGAAAGTGTGGGAGAGAAGCAACTGGAAGGCATTGAAAATTTCAGAAAAGAGCTTGAAAATTTGAAGGAAGTTGAAGTGGCTGAGTTGAAAATTGAACATATAATAACACACGGCTGGATAGCTTCCGGAAACGGTGTAATTCAATTAAAAAACGGGAGAAAGCTCGCATTTTGTGATGTGTACGTTTTTAACAGTGCCGCTAAAAACGGGAAAATAAAAGCAATAAAATCGTATTGCATTCCTGTTTGAATATAAATTGCCCGGCTTTTAAACAAAAATGCATCCTTTCTTCTTTAAATAAGACATATTTCTTTTTATGAACCCATCTCTTAAAAATAAAATTGCTTTAGTTGCCGGAGGCACACGTGGTGCCGGAAGGGGAATAGCAATTGAACTCGGCGCAGCCGGGGCAACCGTTTATGTTACGGGGCGAACCACCCGTGCGCAACGTTCGGAGTACAACCGTCCCGAGACCATTGAAGAAACAGCAGAGCTTGTAACCCGGCACGGAGGAAAAGGAATTGCAGTAAGAACAGACCACCTCGTGCCGGATGAAGTGAAAGCTCTTGTGAGCAGAATAGAACAGGAGCAGGGCAGGCTGGATATTCTTGTGAATGATATCTGGGGTGGCGAGCACCTCACCGAATGGAACGTTCCGGTGTGGGAGCATTCGCTTGAAAAAGGGCTTCGATTGTTACGGCTGGCTATCGAAACACACCTGGTAACAAGCCATTTTGCGCTTCCTCTTCTGATAAAAAAGAAAGGTGGACTGGTGGTGGAAATGACCGATGGTACCGCGGACTATAACAAAAGTCATTACCGTTTGTCCATGTTTTACGACTTGGCCAAAACTTCCGTAACCCGGATGGCCTGGGGTCTGGCCCGGGAACTGCAGCCACATGGTAGTACGGCAGTTGCGTTAACACCCGGCTGGATGCGTTCGGAAATGATGCTGGATATTTATGGTGTGAAAGAGGAAAACTGGCGTGACGCCACAAAGGAAGTGCCTCATTTTGTCATTTCAGAAACGCCGCGTTTTACGGGGCGGGCAATAGCCCATCTCGCCAGTGATCCCGATGTTTTTCGCTGGAACGGACAATCACTGTCGAGCAGTCAGCTTGCAAAAGTTTATGGTTTTACCGATACCGACGGTTCGCAACCCGACTGCTGGCGGTACATGAATGAAATAGTTGAAACGGGGAAACCTGCAGATGCAAGCGGTTACAGGTAATTTATTGGGGAGACCGGTTTAACACAGACCAGGTTGGACGACCGGGTTTCAGCAAACGAAATCCAAAACCGGCTTCAGGCGCCCATAGCCACTTTTACAAACTTCAGCCGGTAGTCGGATGGCGACATCCCCGAGTATCTCCGGAAGACGTTCCGGAAAGCTTTGTTGTCCTGGTAACCCACTTCAAACATCACCTCGTTCACGGTTTTGTAACCCTTCTCCAGTTCGCGCTTGGCAGCTTCCACCTTCACCCGCTGAATGTATTCCATCACCGTATTCCCGGTTTCCTTTTTAAACCGGCGTTCAAAAGTACGGCGGCCAATGCCGATATCTTCAATAATTTCGTTCACACTTATGCGCTCGCGGTATCTTTTTTCAATTAATACCTGGGCTTGTTTTATCTCTTCATCGTCATGTGTTTTCTGGCCGTTAAAAATAACAAAAGGTGTTTGCGACCTGCGGCCCCAATCCACCTGAAAAACCTTGGAGCAATAAATGGCCACCTCCCTGTCGGCGTATTTTTCAATAAGATACACCACTAAATTGGCCGACGAAAAAGCCCCACCCCCGGTGTAAATTCCAGCCTCGTCGGTCAATATCCTGTCGCTAACCAGTTTCACTTGCGGGAATAACTTCTTAAATTCTTCCGATGATTTCCAGTGGGTTACACACAGTTTCCCATCCAAAAGGCCGGTAGCCGCCAGCACAAAAGCTCCCAGGCACAAACTGGCTACCTGTGCCCCTGAACGATATTGTTTTTGAATCCAGGGCAAAAAAGCGCTGTTTTGCCGGATTCCATCAGCGAGGTTTCCGCGTAAAGGAGGTATGATGATCAAATCCGTTTCAGCTTGTTCGCCAATCAAACGGTCGGCTTCAATGTGGTACAAACCGTCGCAGGTTTGAACAGGAGAGTCAATCCCAACCACTTTAACATCGAACAAAGGAGTCTCCCCTTTGCTTTTTAAACATTCATTGGCTTCGAGGAAAGCCTGCCGGGCATTCTCCAGGCTACCAATATTTACCTGATTCAGGGCAAGAATAGCGATGTGTTTCATGAAAGTATCCTATTTTTTTGAAAGTAAGCTCTGTAGCAATACACCTTCATCAACGTGCAGGGTATCTTTTTATAACCACTATTGACAGGAATTTGTTTTAAATCCATTTAAAATTCCCATAATCACGCACGTACTAACCGAAACAGCAACTTGACGTTATTTTTTTGAAATTTTTTTCTTTCGCTGTCCTGTTTCCGGTCTCCCAGGCATTATTAAAGTGTAAAACATATTTATAATAACCGTCTGTCTCAAAGCAGGCAATTAAACAAAAACAAAATGGAACAGAGAATGAATGTATTTGAAAAAAGTCGCGGAGTATTAAAAGCACTGTCAGGGTTGAATATTTACCTGGCCAAGTCACCTGTTGAGCAATCGCTTTTTCATTTGGTTTCTTACCGCGTATCGCAAATCAACGGCTGCGCCTATTGTCTTGATATGCATTCGAAAGATTTACGAGCAGAAGGTGAAACCGAGCAGCGGCTCTATGTTTTGGATGCGTGGCAGGAAGCTCCTTTTTATTCTGCTCGCGAACGTGCCGCACTTTTGTGGGCCGAAGCTGTTACAAAATGTACGGTGACAGATGAAATTTACAATGGTGCCAGGAAGGAGTTTTCGGAGGATGAACTGCTCGATTTGACGATGCTGGTGGTTGCAACCAACAGCTACAATCGCCTGAATATTGCCTTTCGCACGCCGGCCGGAACCTACAAGGTTGGGCAACACGCCGTGCAAACAAATTAG
>JAFGDX010000245.1 GCA_016931875.1 Prolixibacteraceae bacterium | reverse complement strand
TCTTTTTCAACCCTGAAATTCAGTTTCTTTTTTTTGGTTTGCTGAAGAAAAATTTCCTCCAGTTCGGAAAACATATCATGTACAGAAAACGGCATATTTTCAATATGAACCTTATCCATTCCGAGTTTAAAAAGAAAAACTATTTCGGTAACCAGGTACAAAAGGTGGTCCGATGCATTTTGTATCAGGCTCACCAGTTTTTTTTGCTGAAGGTTTAATTTTGTTTTTTCAAGTTGTTCGGTAAATCCCATTATCGAGTTCAGAGGTGTTCGGATTTCGTGGCTCATATTGGCAATAAAAATCGATTTTGCCTTGTCGGCTTTTTGTGCCTGTTCCTTACTTTTAATCAGGCTTTCTTCCAGCAGTTTGTCGTTGGTCACATTTTGCGAGATAAGTATTCCGGCAATGGTTTTGTTCCGGTGGTTTTTTACGGGCGCTGCAACAAGATAATAAACGTTGTTTTTATATCTTACTTCGCCTTCGGTATATTCGCCGTTTAGCGCTTTGTTGTAAAAAGGAAAAACCCTGCGCTGCGTTTGTTTGTCAAACACATCAAACATTTTTTTTCCAATGTAATCCGAATTTTTTTGCTTGAATTTTTCTTTCTCGCGGCCACCGCACAAAATGTATCGATACTCCTTGTCAAAAAGAAAAACATCCATATCAGGGAGGTTGTCAAATACGATCGACTGATAATCGAATACCTGAATATCATTGCTTTCCAAAAAACGAAAATATACAATATACCGGTCGTTGTTTACATTGCTCGATTCGATATCGATTTCCAGTTCGCAACGGTTCAGGTTTCCCACACCGGTTTTTAAATCAACCTCAAGCGATTCGTTTTTTAATTGAAGCACAGATTTTGAAAATGTTTCTTTAAAAATTTCCTTATCAGTCTCATCCATAAATTCGGTGAGTTTAAACTGACGTGAAGAATTAAAGGTACTGCCTGAAAAATAGTTTTTAAAGCCCGAATAATGAAGAATTTCCGATGCTGAATTTACAATCATCATCCCGTCCTGCCACAAATTTTTGTTGTATGGCCGGTCTTTTAAAATGGTGCTTTTGTTTATTTTTTGCAGTCGTATTTTTCCAAGCTGTGTGTTTAACCAGCTTTCAACTTGTTCCAGTTCAGAACGGTTTTGTTCTTCTTCTGACAGCAGACTTTCGATGGCTTCTGAAACATTGAGGAGTTTTTTGTCGAATTGGCGATATTGACTTGGCATGAAGCATTGTTTTATGAATGAACAGAATATACAAAATTTTTATCTTCTGTTACGAAAACAACCGGATATTCTGTACAGTTTTGCATTTTGCCGCACAATGTTTTTAATTGCTTGCATATTTTCAGCGAATTAAGAATCAGCTGACGACCTGGCCGATTTACTTTTCCTGAATAAAGCAATAATTTCCATGGTTAAGTGGGTTCCCAAATCAAAAGCAAGGTCTTTTAGTTTTCCGGTTAGGTTGTCTAAAATTTTTGCCGATGAACCTGCCAGTTCCTTTTCAGCCAGTTGCTCTTTAAATTTCAGGTTGTTTTGCAGCAGCTGTAATTCTCTCATATTTTTTATTCTTCTCATATCACTATTTTTCAGGTTCATCATCTTCAAACAATACTTCCGAAAAATTGGAAAGCAATGCATTGGTAAAAATTCTTTTTCGGAAAAGAATAAATAAAACGGCCAGAAAAAATAAGAACCCGGTGGATATTAAAACTCCTTCAAAGTAATTATTGAATTTCTGCCCGTACCAAATGGCAAATGCGGCCCCCAAAAAAGTTATAATTATTACCGAAAACAGAATGATAACCAGGTAACCAAGCAGGTAGCCTACAAAGTTCGACGTTTTTTTTAACAGCAGAAGCTTAAACAGGTCAAACTTTACCTGAACGTACTGTTTTACCGAATCGTTAAGCTCTGCTATGTTGTTTGTTAATTTATTGCTCATTATTATGTACTGATTGGCGTTGCCGGCCATTGGTTATTTCGCTGTTGTAGCCTGTGTTTCTGATTTTACTTTTTCTTTAACCTCTTTTTCCACTTTTTCTTTTTTGTGTCGCATTTCATCAATCACCTCGTTGAGCTTTTCCTTCAGAAAATCAACTTTTTCTCCCAACGTTTCGCTTACTTCTTTGGATGTGTTTTTCACTTTTTTACCAATTTTTTTCCGTGTTTTTTCTCCTTTGTCAGGTGCCACCAAAATTCCTGTTAATGTTCCGGCTGCTGCGCCTGCAATAAATCCCAGTAATGCATTTCTTGTTCCTTTATTCATGACTATAATTTTTAAAATGTTTATATAATTTATAATGTAGTTTCCTGATATCGTATTTTTTTTAGGCTGATTTTGATATGTTACATGAAAAAAATATTCCAGAATTTTTGCGATTTATATAGTTTGCTTGTTTTCAGTGTTTTGTGTGTTTGTGTTGGATTGTGGTAAATAATTTATATGTGAAGTTATTCTACACATTGTGTAAATAATCCCGGATGTAAACTTTTGCTTCTTTTTGTAGCAAAATCGTGGAAATAAAACCGCACATTGTAGAGAAACACATCCAGTTTTTATTACCCTCTGTTTGCAGATATTTCTTTTGTAACCTCCATTTTATAAGGCATTCAACGGGTTTTCGGGTGACTGGCACGATTTTCAGAATAATCATTCGTATAAATTTAAAATTACAATTATGAAAGTATTTGGAACTATTTTAACCGTGGTAGGAATAATTGGTGTGGTGGTGTTTGGTATTCAGGCAGCCAATAATTCTGAAACCTTTAGTCTTTTGGGCCTCGACGTTGCCGTTAGCCAGGCAAACTGGACTCCGGTTATTGTAAGCGGCGTAGTTGCTGTGATCGGAATTTTGATTCTTCTTCTAAAAAAAGGGAAATAATTAAACAATAATAGAATGTTTCACAATTAAAAATGAAAGTCATGAATAAATTACAAGTAAAAGGAAACTGGAATGTGGTAAAAGGCAAACTGAAACAAAAGTATGCCGATTTAACCGATGATGACCTCACCTATGTTGAGGGGAAAGAAAATGAGTTGCTCGGGCGTTTGCAGAAAAAAATAGGAAAAGCGCGCGAAGAGTTGGTGGACGAATTAAATAATTTATAGCCATGAGATCGCTGCTTTATTTGATAGCCGTTATTTTGGTAATTGGCTGGATTTTTGGATTTTTTGTTTACACAGCCGGGGGTTTAATCCACATCTTACTGGTGCTGGCTGTTATCTCTGTTCTGATATCCATTATCAGAGGAAGGTGAGGTAAATATAAACAGTATATCCTAAAATGACACGGGCTCTCGAAAGACAGTCCGTTTTTTTTGAAAAAAATTATTTGACCGGAGTAATTTTAAAAGGAATAGCAAAATTTAAAGGTTTGTTTGAGTGCTTGTAAAATTTGGAGTACTGATGAGTGATTTCAACACCAAAATAGAAAATGAGCGATACAAAATAAATCCAGATTAAAATAACCACAAACGAACTGGCCGCGCCATAAACGGCTCCCAGTTTACTTTTCCCTACAATAAAACCAATGATGTATTTCCCGATAAAAAAGAAAACCGAAGTAAATGTGGCCCCAAACCATCCCGCACGCCATTGTATGCTTACATCGGGTAAATAGCGGTAAATAACAGCAAAAACCGAAGTAATAATAGCCAGTGAAACAAAAAGGTTGACAACTTGTGCAAAAACCACAAAATCGGGCGTGAAATAGTTGCTCAGAAAATCGCGCAAAAAGGCAATGGCAGTATCCACCACCAGCGAAACAAGCAATACAAAACCCAGGCTCAGAATCATTCCAAAAGAAAAAATACGGTCTTTTAACAGCTTTAAAATGTTTTGTTTTAGTTTGGGTTTTACCTTAATCCGCCAAATGTAGTTGATGTAGTTTTGCATGATGCTGAACAGGGTGGTTGCCGAAACCAAAAATATCGTTCCTCCTATAATTGCGCCAATTCCGCTGTTTTCAGCAATTTTGTAATTTGTAATGGCATCTTTTAAAAGCCGGCTGCTTTCCTGTCCAATTAACACATTTAATTCGGCAAACAGTTTTTCCTGAATGACTGTATTCCCTGCAAAAATTCCAAAAACCGAAATAATGATTATCAGAATCGGGGCAATGGAAAACATGGCAAAATAGGCGGTTGTTCCGGCCATTCCAACCGGGTTGTTCGAGCCAAAACTGGTGGCTGCTTTTTTTAAAATCACAAAACTGTCGCGCAGTGTTTTTATAACTCTTTTTCTTTCCATGTATTTAGCTGTTTTTCTTTTTTCTGAAATTTAGAAAACGCACTTTATGTTTCTCAATCCCGCGGTCGCTAATCAAAAAAGCATAGGGTTTTAAACTGTCAATGTTTCGCATAATTACTTTTAATATGGCCAAAGCCGGCACCACAATCAACATCCCGGCAATTCCCCAAACCAGGTTGGCCACCAAAAGGCTGATGATGATGGCCAGCGGATTTATTTTGATGCTGTTTCCTACAATATTCGGGGTTAACAGGTTGTTTTCGGTAAACTGAATAACCACAAAAAGGATGGCCACTTTTAGCAGCATAGGAAAAGGATCGGGAACGGTAAAAAGCACATACGAAAACGGGATTAAAAACCCGAGAAAGGTTCCCGCGTAAGGAATAAGATTTAGCAGAGCAGCCAGAATTCCAAAAACCACGGCATGTTTTACACCAATAATATAGAGGCCCAGCGAATTTAAAACGGCCAGTATTGCAACCACAATAAACAAACCGCCCAGATACCGGGTGGTAACGGTTGATATTTCGCGCAGAATATGCAGCGTTTTGGCTTTTTTGGGCCGGCCGGCAACCCTGAAAATGAAATGCGCCGATTTGGTACGGTAAAAAAGAAGGAAAAAAATAAACACCGGCAAAATGGCAATTTGAAAAAGGGTAGTGGTTGTGGCTGCAAACCAGTTTCCCAGCTGCGCTTCCCAGGAGGAGAAAAAATTGTTTGAAAAGCGGTCAATATAATGATCGAGGGCGCCTGCATTCATCCCGAGTTTGCCTTCCAGCAAAAGTTTTATCGAATCGGTTTTGGCCTCAAAATCATCTTTTAATTCTGTAAAATCAATGGTTATGTTCGAAAGTTTTGCCGATAAAAACAAAGCGGCGCTTCCCAAAATCAGAATGGCCACCAAAATAACAACTAAAATGGCAATGGCTCTGTGGATTCCCTGTTTTTCAATTTTCCATACAAGCGGATAAAACAAGTATGAAAAAAATACACTGATTGCCAGCGGAATTAATATGCTTTTTGCAACAATAATTCCGGCCAGCAGGATGGTTAAAATAAACAAAACCAATGTAAAACGTATCAGTTGCTGGTTCTTCATATTCTGAGATTTTGTTTGGAAAGTGAAAGAATTGTGCCATGCATGTGCAAGCCACTGTTTTTTACGGCGGGTTTATATCCGTTTTGTTTCCTGATTAAAAGGTTATGTTAACTAAAAATTGCTGTTCGTGCTTGTGGTGTTCGTTTTTCAAAATTTCACTTCAATTTTTCAGACCCGGAATTTTCCCCGTCCTTAATTTCCGGCCTTTTTATATTGCTGGGGAATTTTATCCACAAAAAAGGTGAATAAGTTTCGGAAATTCCACAACCCAATCAATTCTGAAACGATATTTGATACTGTGTTTTCGGGTGTTGGAAAGAATTTGTGCTTTCTGGCAGATTATTTTCAATACCCAAAACAAATTTTAAAACCGGACTACTATGTCAAAAAAGAATAAAATTCCGCAAATAAAAAACGAAGAACAATATGAAGCCTTGCGCGACAAAGGTTACAGTAAACAAAAAGCGGCGCGAATTGCAAACACGCCGGATGCCGGAGAGCGTGGCGGAAAAAGCAAAAAATATGAAGAGTGGACAAAGAAAGAATTATACAAAAAAGCTGCAGAAATTGGCATATCAGGGCGAAGCAAAATGTCAAAGAAAGAATTGATTGCTGCTCTTCGTAACAATTAAAACAGAATTTAAAATAAGAAATAGTATTTGTTTTAGGGAACTAAAAGGTTTATTCACGTGTATTCAGAGGGAAAATCCCCAAAAAAACTATAATTTTCAAGGTCAGTTATTTTAAAGTATTGAATTTAGTTTTCTGAATAGAATTAAATATGCTCCGACGTTTACTTTTTACATGTTTTGGTTTATGGTTGTGTACAGCACAAATGTTGTATGCACAGGAAAACTATGAAATAAGAAAAGTAAGTTTTAAGGGGAACAAGTCGCTGGAAAAGAGTTTTTTGCTCGAACGGATGGCAATCAAAGAGGTTTCGGGGCTGCAAAAACTGGTCACCAGCGATGAGCCGGTTCTTTACAACAACGAACTTATTGGCCTGGATGTGGAAAGGCTTCAAAAAATTTATCAGCGCGAAGGGTATATTGATGTAAAAGTGTCGGTTGAACCGCCAATTGTGAATGACAAAAAGCAGACGGTAAAATTGAGGTTTATTGTTGATGAAGGGGAACCGGTTCTGGTCGATTCCATTCATTTTAAACTGGTTCAGGGTATGCAGCAGTTCAACATCGATTCACTGGAAGAACAACACCTAAAAAAGTTGCAGTTAAAAAATGAAAAACGTTTCCGCGATGAAGCCCTTGAAGAGGATGTTGTTTATGTTCAAAACATCTTCAGAAATCTGGGACATGCTTATGTTGATGTTCAGTATGAACTTACTTTAAATCCTGAAAAAAAGACAACCGGTATAACCTATAAAATTACACCTGGTCCGGTTTGTAATTTTGGCGAAACCGAGATTAGCGGGAATAACCATGTTTCAGAAACATTTATCCGGAAACAGTTTGACCACACCGAAGGAGAATTGTATAACAAATCGCTTTTAACTGAAACCCGGCAGGCGCTTTACCATTTACAGCTGTTCCGCGTGGTTTCGGTACTGCCGCAAAAAAATGAAAGCACATTAAAAAATCCGATTCCTGTAAAATTGTATGTTGAAGAAGCGCCGCGCGTAAATACTGAATTTGGTGCAGGTTATGGTACCGAAGATAAATTTCGTGCATTTGTCGATTTTAACTATCTCGGGTTTTTGGGAACGGCACGGCGAATAAATATCTATGCCAAACATTCAGCTCTTGTACCCTATCATTTGAGTGTGAAATGGACCCAGCCGCAAATTTTTGACAAAAAAGGCTCCGTTTCGTTAAACCCTTTTATATCAAGCAACTCAGAACCGGGTTACAATACCCGCACCTATGGAATTAATGTGCCGGTATCGTATAATTTTAACAGCAGGCTGAGTTCAACTTTAACCTATTACCTCGAGAATGTTGAACAGGAGATTGAAGTTGGCGATCCGGATTTTAAGGATGTAGAAGATGAAAAATTTCCCTACAATAAATCGGGGACACTGTTAAGTACTGTTTTTTCTACAGCGCGCCCAAAATTCTCGCCCGAAAGAGGAGTAAACCTGTCGCTGGGAGTAAAGTTGAACGGCTATTTTTTGGGCGGCGATTTTAGCTACACACGGTTGTGGGCCGACATGCGTACCTACCATAAAATTGGAGGCTGGGTGCTTGCCTTCCGGGTTATGGGGGGTGGAATTCAATCTTCAGATGAAAGTAATTTTATTCCCGTTGAAGACCGTTTTTATTCCGGCGGAAGTAATTCGGTCAGGGGCTGGAACCGCTCACAACTGGGCCCCAAACGCGAAAGCGGTTCACCAATGGGTGGAAAAAGCATTTTGGAAACCAACATGGAGTTGCGTTACCCGTTATTTTGGCGTATTAGCGGTGTGGCATTTTTTGAAGCCGGAAATGTATGGACCGATTCTTATCAGTACAAATTAAATGATTTGGGTTACGCCACCGGTGCCGGAATCCGCATTGAAACACCCATCGGGCCGGTTCGTTTTGATGTGGGTGTTCCGGTGTGGAACAAGAAAAGAAGCCCGCAGTTTTTTATCAGTGTAGGACAAGCGTTTTAATTGAATGAGAAAAGTTGGTAAATATAGTCTTCTGGTTTTGGTCTGGCTGTTGGCAGCAATCATCCTGCTAACCATTGTTACCGGTTTGCTCATTCAAACCCGCCCGGTAAAAAACCGACTGGCGGTAATAGCTGAAAACAAAGCCTCCGAATTGGTAAACGGTAAAATTTCGGTGGGCGAAATCGACGGGAACTTTTTTACTTCGCTGGTTCTGAAAAATGTTTTATGGATGAACGAAAGCGATACCTTGGCTTTTATTGAAGAAATTAACGCAGGTTACCGGCTTCGGCCGCTTTTAAGGAGCGAATTGCTGATTCAGCATGTACAAATTTCAAAACCGTATTTTTATTTGAAGCAAAACAGCGATTCAACGTGGAATGTGCAAAATTTGGTTGAACCGGAAGAAAGTACGAAATCCTCCGGGGAATCCTCCGGAAGTTTGAATGTGAAAATCGCAAATTTCGAAATTTTTGAAGGCCGCTTAAAAATAAATGCCATCGATACGGTAATTCCGCAGGAAGTAAATCATTTGAACCTAAAGCTGTCATTCGGATATTCCCAGGAAAAACAGAACCTCGAATTAAATACGCTTTCGTTCAACACCCTAAAACCATTGTTGGTTTTGGAGCAGCTTTCGTTAACAGCGCAACGCAACCAACAGGAAATTCAACTTCGGAATTTATATGTAAAAACCGCCCAAAATCTGCTGGAAGGAGAAGCAGATTACACACACGACACCTTGCTAAATGCTTCAGCCAGGCTAAAAAGCGAGCCGCTGCATTTGAACGAGTTCGAATTTTTTATTCCCGGGGTTACACTTCCGGCAACACCCACACTGGATGTAAAAACCGAGGTAAAAAACGGCGCATTCAATGCCGGCATAAAAGTAGCGGACGAAAACCAAAACATAAATCTGGAAATTTATTCCGAAAACTTTGGGTTGTTCCTGGATAATCCTTCCAAAACCCGGTTGAAATATCAGGTAAACGGTGTGCTTCAAAATATTGATTTGGCCCACTGGCTGGGAGATCCGCAACTGAAATACCTGGTAAACGGCCAGCTTGAAATAAAAGGAGAAGGGATCGATCCAAAAACAGCAAGCGTTGCGTTGGATGCTGATTTCAGGGATATAATTATTCATGAAAAACCAGTGGATAAATTGCAGGCATCACTAAATCTTAACAATGGAAATCTGGATGGAAAAGTAGAGGGGGAAGGCAATTTTGGCTTGATAAATATTACGCCCGAAATCCGCAATTTGCAAAACAATCCTGCTTACCGGCTGGATGTGGTTGCGCAAAATTTTAATGTGGCTGAAATTACCGGAAATGATACCTTACAATCGGATATAAATTTATTTGCCAAAATTGAAGGCGAGAGTTTTGACCCGCAAAAAATCAATGCCAGTGCAAATATTAAATTCTCTGAATCACGGTTTCAGCAAATGATTTTGGATACCCTTTTTGCGCAGGCCCAGTACCAGGGCAAAAATATTCAAATCGATTCGTTGCGGGCTGAAACACAAACCGCGTTGCTTTCCGTTTCGGGAAATTACAATTTGAACGGAGCTTCAGATATAATGCTGCATGCCCGGTTTTCGGGCCTGGAAGAATGGGCACAGTTTATCCCGGCAGAGAAAATTTTTGCAGAAGGAGAGCTTGACGCACATCTGAAAGGAATGCCCGATTCGCTGGATGTGGAGGCAAAAATCAATCTTAAAAATGTTTTGTACGATGATTTTACCAGTGAAAAACTGCTTGTAAATGCAAGCGGACAGCTAACATCGTCCGACACGGTTGCGCATGCCAGGATTTCAGCAGGAAATTTCAGAACGGGTAAATTGGTAATTGATTCAGCGAATTTTGAGCTTGATTATTTACGCGATTCGCTTTTTGTTGATGGAAGAGCAGAAGGGGAGGATGTTAAAACGCAGCTGGCAGCGGGTGTCAGCCTGGGAAAACAACTTCGGATAACCATGCAAAACTGGAATACCGATTATAAAAATCAGCATTTCAGTTTACAAAATCCACCGGCTGTTTTCGAACTGGATTCAACACACTATAAAATTTCCAATTTTAAATTGGTTTCCAACGATTCCGACACAGCTCAGTTTATTGCCGCCAACGGCATTATTTCACGCACCGGCGAAGAGGATTTTCAACTGGAGTTGGCCAATATAAATATTCAGCAACTTTTGGAAATGTTTCAAATTGAATTTGAAGCCTCTGGCATTCTTGATGTAAATGCAGAACTCAAAGGTACAGCTGAAAATCCTTTGCTCAACGCAGATTTTATGGTAAACAAGGCAATTCTGAATGAATTTGAACTTACCGATTTTAGTGGGAATTTTGGTTTTCAGAATAATACACTAAATGCTGATGTAAGCATTATTCCTTTGGATAGCGGAAAGCTGGAACTGAAAGGTGAATTTCCAATGCTGGCAAAACTCGACAGTATGAAATTTGATTTTGACACAAAGGATTCGTTGCAGGCCACGCTGGCTGTTGACCGGTTCCCGCTGGCCATTTTGCAGCAAATTGAAATCGCCCGCGAAATAAAAGGATTTCTTGAAGGTACTGTTGAAGTGGGGGGAACACTGGAAGCTCCCGACCCAAGCGGAAATTTTCATCTGGTGGAAGCATCGCTGGCTGTTCCTGCGTATGGAATAAATTATGAAAACATTGCGTTTAACCTTCAGTTTTTGCCCGAAGCAGTTCAGCTTGATTCATTTTTTATAAAAAGCGAAGACGGCACCATGAAAGCCAGCGGAACCATTGATTTTAATTCTGCTTTTTATAAAGGTGATGTGAGTGAATCGGAAATCAATGTGGCGTTCAAAAATTTTAACCCTGTAAATCACCGGCAGTTCAACATGCAATTATCAGGCGATGCTAATGTAAAGGGGAAAAAAGGCGAGGTAGTATTTGGCGGAAATCTTACTGTTCCTGAATCGGAATTGTATCTTCCGGCCATTTTTAATATGATGGGCAAATACAGTGTCCCCGAAATCCCGGCTTCCATTTTAATCCGCGAAATGCAAAAAACTGAACTTTACCGCGATTCACTTGCTTTTCAGGTTGACACTTTACAAACCGACAGCCTTCATTTTTCCTATCTCGACAATTTTACAGGAACACTCAATCTGAAAATTCCTAAAAATTCGTGGATCAAAAACAAAGATATGCACATCGAAATTTCAGGTGATTTGGAGTTGCGTAAAAACGAAGATTTTTTTGAACTGTTTGGCTCGGTTGATGTGGTGCGCGGGCAATACGATTTACTGGGAAAAACGTTTATTATTGATAATGGTACGATTAGTTTCCAGGGAGGGGAAGAGTTACAGCCACGTATTGATATTACTGCTTCCTATTCGTTTCGAAATCCGGACCGGGCAGAACAGGAACTTACCGTTCAGGTTTCGGGAACCGCGGAAGAACCTGCTGTGAATTTTAGTCTTGACGGAGCCAGTGTGAGCGAAGGAGATGCACTCTCGTATATTTTGTTTGGCAGAAGCATGGACGAATTAAGCATCGACCAGCAACAAAATGTGGAAGGCGCCGGAAGTTTGGCAGGTACTGCTGCAGCAGCTATTTTGTCGTCGCAAATTACCGATTTGCTGGGAGAAAAACTGGATGTGGATTACATCGAAATTAAAAGCGACGGCGATTTTGACAATGCAACGGTGGTGGTTGGAAAATACATCACCAACGACCTTTTTGTGAGTTACGAGCAGCGGTTTGGCGAAACGCGCGAAAAAGAGATGGCAAAATATGAAGTAAAGCTGGAATACGAACTGTTCAAATTTCTGTTTCTTCAGCTGAACAATTCATCAAACGACAGTGGTTTTGATGTCATTTTCAAACTCAATTCAAAATAACAAAACAGAAACAAAAAAAGGTGCCCGACAAAGCAGGCACCTGGATTTTTGTAATTATACGGTTAAATATAACCATTTTTTGAGGGTTAAAAAGCAATCTTTATTCCAATCCCCGGGTCGGGCGAAAAAATGATTCCGCCTTCACTCACAATTTCAATGTAGGGTTTTAAGCCAATGTCAAATGCAATCGGGGCATTCGGAATTTTGTATTCCAGCCCGACCACACCATCAATGCCGATACCAAAATCACCGTCATCAATGTGGTGGGGGTGTGTGTACCACGATGCACCATATCTCCCGTTAAAATCATCGCCATAAAATGCCACATGTCCTCCCACGCCGTAAAACCAGTTAAACCCGGGTTCGTTAAATGCCGGCTGGTTTTTTTCCCAGAGCCCGGTTAAACTCACCCCGTCGTGCCAAAAACCAACGATGCCTTCCAAAGCGCTGCTACCGTTGTTTTTCTTTAGGGTAATCCCCGATGTTCCGCCTGAACGAAGGCCGATTGCAAAATCATATTGAGCCATAACAACTCCTGTATTTACTACCATTAACAATAATACGAAAGCAATTTTTCTCATTTTTTATTCTTTTAAAGTTGATTGTTTCAACTTTTCAAAAATTTATCCATCTATCTCTTTGAATTAGAAGAGTCTTTTTAATTGCTTCTTTGTCAGTAGTTTGTCAGTTTTTCCAGAGTGTTTTGCCGGTTTTTTACGTTGTAGATTATAAACCTCACAGTGTGGATTCAATCATCAGTTTTGAAAAACAGTATGTTTTGTCCTGTGTTTGGAAAATTATATTAAGTGGTTGATTATGAGGCGCAGTTATCTTAATTTTTTGGGTTTCTTCCGAAATGGCACAATTGTTACCTACACTACCCCGAATTACAAAATATAGATGTTATGAAAAATTGGAAGAGAATACGGAATGTACTTGTGCCGGTTTTTGTATCGGCAATGCTTTTAATGGCCTCATGCAACACTACCAAAACTCTTAAAGGGGGTGCCATTGGCGCCGGAGCCGGTGGAGCTATTGGCGGAATCATCGGTTCAAAATCAGATAACACCGCAAAGGGAGCCATTCTTGGTGCGGTTATTGGCGGAACGGCCGGGGCTTTAATCGGGAATTACATGGATAAACAGGCCGAAGAACTGGCCCGCGACCTTGAAGGTGCAAAAGTGGAACGAATCGGGGAAGGGATTAAAATCACTTTTGATTCAGGGATTTTGTTTGGTTTTGATTCTTCGGAATTAACACCCGCTTCAAAACAAAATATTACCGATTTGGCAAAAACGCTGATTAAATACGATGATACAGAAATTATTATTGAAGGTCACACCGACAATAAAGGAACGGAGGAATACAACCAGGACCTTTCTGAAAGACGTTCAGCATCGGTTTCCGATTTGCTGACAAGTATGGGAGTAGCCTCGTCGCGTATTTCAGAAGTTGGGTATGGCGAACAAATGCCTGTTGCCGATAATGCCACCGAAGCGGGGCGCACTTTGAACCGGAGAGTGGAAGTGGCCATTTTTGCCAACGAAAAATTGAAAAGAGCGGCCCGGCGGGGTGACCTGGGCGACTCATAAACAAACAATATAAAATTTAAAATGGACAGTATGAAAAAGTTAATCATCAGCTTGTTGTCTGTTGCTTTTGTGACAACAACAGTGCTTGCACAGGAAACGGGAATAAAAGGAGGCTTAAATCTTTCCTCGTTGTCAACCGAGGGAAACAACGATAAAAACCTGAAAGCCGGTTTTCATGCCGGGGTATTTACAAAAATTCCTTTGAGTGAGTCTTTTTCCCTTCAGCCGGAGTTGATGTACTCAGGAAAAGGCATCAAACTGAATTACGATGAAAGTGCGTTTGCCGACGGTGAAACCAAATTTAATTTGAATTACATTGATTTGCCGGTAAAACTGGTTTATAATCTTTCCGAAGATTTTGAATTTCAGTTTGGCCCGTATGTGGGTTATCTGGTAAACGCGAATGTGGATACAAACGCAGAAATCCTCGATTTTTGGGAAATTGATTCCAGTGATGAACTCGACCGTGCGCATTTTCGCTCGCTGGATGTTGGTCTGGTTGCCGGGCTTGGGTTCGACCTCAACCCTTTAATTGTGGGGTTTAATTACAACCTGGGGCTAAACCGGGTTGCCAAAAGCGATGATGTGGCCTACGATATTTTGGGTGATGCGCGCAATTCGGTGATTCAGGTGTATGTGGGAATGAAATTTTAATTTCTGAAAAAATGTCTCGGTTTGCTGTGACCGTTAGGATACGGGATCCGAAACATGATTTTGCGGGGGTTTTTCATAATCAAATTTTAATGGTTTGATTATGGGGGAAGTACGGGAAACCGGCTTCCCCCTTTTTCCACCGTTCGCAAAAAAGTGCGTTGAAACAGGGTTTCTCCCGGCCTTGTTGGTTGATCACCCGTTTTAAAATGGCAAATTGTGGCAAATCCTCCACAACTCAACAAAAAATCTACACTACATAAACGGGCATGTTTTCTTTTTGATTGAAAATGAAATTCATGTAAAAGAGTATAAACCTGTTGATTATGATTTGGGAGAAAGTTTTGAGGAAAGAACAAAAGCAAAGCAGAACAGATTTTGTATAAAAGTTAACAGAGTTCAACGAAGTAATAAAAACAACCATGAAAAAAATAATTTCAATCATTTTTTCTTTTGAAGATGTGGAGAGGATAGCAGACTACGCCATAAAATTAGCACGCGATTTAAACCGGGAACTGGAATTTTTTCACGCAGCCGAATCAAAAAATAGTAGCTGGGACCCCACGGTTACCAAATACAACTCATTAAGCAATGTTTCGCAGGGGAAGGAAAGTTTGCTTGTAAAAGAGCGCGAACGGGTTTTGCAAAAAGTATTGCATGTAAAAAAAGTATCGCTCGATTACGATTATACGGTGGGCTACACGGTGGTTTCGGGTTCCCTTTCGGAAGTTGTAAAAATGCTGGCAGAGAGGGACGATGTGGAAATGGTGCTTGTGCCCCATTCCTCACAAAACAGAATGGATGTGGTGGTTGCTGAATTGATTGATTATTTGGATTTACCCGTTTTTACCTTCCGGCCCGATATGGAATACCACAAAATAAAAACCATTGTTTATGCTTCGGATTACCGGAAACAGGATGTAAAAGTGTTGAAAAAGATTGCACGACTGGCCAAAAAGCTAATGGCTTCGGTTACCGTATTTCATGCATTAAAATCGGACGAGTTTGAGGCGGAGCTTCAAAAGAACGGCTTGCAGGAACTGGTAAATGAAAAAATTGATTTAAACAACATCAGCGTTGAACAGGAAAAAGCGCAGAGCTCAGCCAAAGGAATTCGAAGGTTTACACAAAAGTCGTATGCCGATTTGGTGGTCCTTCTCAAATCAAACAAAAATTTTTTACAGGAAATATTTGGCAAAAGCACGACAAAGGAAATATTGCACGACATTGACACCCCGGTGTTGATATACCAACAGTAAAAGGTCGTTGTTTATTTAGTTCAATAATGAAAAAAAAGGGTTTCCGGATGTTGATTCGCGAAATCCTTTTTTCGTTTAAACAATCATTTCGCGGAAGAAATACCAGGTCATCATTCCCGAAGCGATCAGTTTTAACAGGGTGCCGAGTAAAAAACCGAG
>JAFGDX010000244.1 GCA_016931875.1 Prolixibacteraceae bacterium | reverse complement strand
GAAGAATATGAAAATGCACGCACCAGTTACCGTTCGGCACTGGAAATAAAACCGGAAGAAACCTACCCGCAGCAGCGCATTGATGAAATAAACAGGCTGATGGAGGAATTGGCAGCCTCACAACGCGAGTTGGAAGCCCTGAACAGAAATTATGAAAATGCCATTCAGATGGCCGACAATTTCTTCAGAGCAAAAAGTTATGCCCAGGCAAAAACCAATTATGAAAAGGCATCGGCATTAAAATCCGGGGAACAATATCCGGTTCAAAAAATAGCTGAAATTGATGAGATTCTCCGCCTGCAGCAGGTAGATGAAGAATATCGCAGAATTATTGTAGCAGCTGACGGTTATTTCAGAACGGAATCATACAACGAGGCAAAAGCAGAATATCAAAAAGCGCTCGAAGTTAAACCGGATGAGCAGTATCCAAAATCGCAAATCAGTAAAATCGATGATATTTTCAGGCAGGAAGAGGAACGTATTTTAGCTGAACAGCAGGCTGCTGCCGATTTGGAAAGACGCAGAAATGAAATTCAGCAGCGGAATCAGGAAATCAGTGAAGAAGAGATTGTGAGCGAGGCCGGATTGGATGCATTGTACAATGAATATATTCAAACGGCTGATAATTATTTTGACAACCGGCAATACAACACCTCGCGCGGCTGGTATTACAAAGCGTGGGATATAAAACCGGAAGAAACGTATCCACCACAACGGATTTCTGAAATTAACGGGCTGGTTGGCAATATGATGGCGACACAACGCGACAGAGATTACCAGGGATTTGTTGATTTGGCCGATTCCACATTTCGAAACAACCAGCTGGCTGTTGCCAGAGGATGGTACAATCGGGCCCTTTCAGTAAAACCAAACGAAACCTATCCGAAAGAGCAGCTCAGTGAAATTCAAAGATTGATTGATGAACGGTTGGCAAACCAGTCGGGCGAGTTGTTTAACACTCATGTTGAAAAAGCCACAGAAGCTTTTGATGCTGAGAACTTTAATGTGGCCCGTTTTTGGTATAAAAAGGCGCTGGAACTAAATCCAAACGATGCCGGAGTGCAGGAAAAGTTAAATGAAATAAAGGAACTGTTAAAGTAACAAAAAGGTCAACCACCTGTAAAAAATATCTGTCCGGCTCGCCAAAGGATGCTAATGATATTCGTGCGGTTGTATGTTAAGTATTTTGTGAATATGATTTTGAATGCATTGTAACATTTTTAAATCCAGGTGTTCAGAATAAATACGCATTACTTCGGTAACTTCTGAATGGATAATCATTCCACCTTTTGCCGCATCAAAAAGCCAGCAGTTGCCATTGTTTTTTATTTCCCGGAAAAGAAATTCGAATTCTTCCTCTGTCAAAAGTTTATCAATCTCAATGTATCCTTTGTTTTCTTCCTCGTTATCCATATATATTCCATCAACAATTTCTTCAAGGATAAAACATTTGGTAATTTTTACAAGTGCTTCATTCTCCAGGTGTATTTTTTTTGCAAACACTACTCCCTGATTTTTTAAATTGATTTGAATTTCTTTTAACAGGCTGTAATCAGGAAGAAATTTTATCCGGATAGCCGGGTAGTGATGGTTGGTAAAAATAACATTTGCAGCAGCCACATTTAATTTGTCAATTGAATTCAGTTTTAATTTCTGTGAAAATCGTAAAATTTCTTCCAGCGTGTAATATTCGGCTGTGAAAAGAAACAGTGAATTGGGTTTCGCACTCCCGGGAACAGAACCGTAATAATTGGAGTAGGGAAGATTTGCTTCGGCTGTACAAATGTCTTTCAATCCTTTGCCAACCAGCGGGACAAGTGATTCCTTTTTGGAAATTGAGCCGCAAACCCGAATAAAATGATTGGAATTCATTGCTTTTATTTTTAGTTCTCTTTTTTATATACATGAAAATACCGCAAAAATGTTACGTAATAAGAGAAGAAAATGTAAACATATGTCGAAAAATATGTTTTCAGGCGGTAATTTTTTTATCCGGGTTTCGTATTTTTTTTGAAACTGTTGCACAATTTCCAACATCTTTATAACGCAAGGATTTTGTACGAAAAAACATTCATTTCGATTTCTTTTGTGAACGGTTGTGTTTTTGCAGCTAAATGAGTTTTTTTTGATGGCTTTTTTTGCTTTGAAGTGTTTTGTTTTACATTGAAAGCCAGACACATTGATACGGGTTTACAACCGTTTGGTTTATTTGTTGATTCTGAATCAGGTCGAAAGTGTAATTTTTAAATTCAGGGGGAAGAGTAAACAATTGTTTTTCTGAAGTAAGATTTACAACTACCACAATTGTGTAGTTCTTATTTTCCGAAATCCGCACCAATCCAAGCAATGAATTTCCAAGGTTTAGGATTTCCTGTTTTGAATTCGGGTGAAAGGCTTTTTGTTTTTTTCGGATAGAAATAAGTTTTTGCAGCGACTCAAACACTTTTTTCTGTGGTGTGCTGCTGCTGCCATTTAAAATTTTCTGAAGTTCCTCCATTTTCCACTTGCGGCGGTTGATGCTTCGGTTTTGCCGGGTTTGCGCAACGCCTTCCGTATAATTGGGTGTGGCTGTTAAACTGTGAATGTAAAATGCCGGAACGCCGCGAAAACTCATCATTGCAATTTGCGACGCCAGAAAACGTTCCACCTGAAAGTTGTCCGTTCCGTGTTTGGTTCCTTTTAAAGCATCAAAGTAAGTAATATTGAGTTCGTAAGGGCTTGTTGTTCCGTCGTGATTGGATTTGTAATTCACCAGTCCTCCAAATTTTTGCATGTTTTCCACCAGTTCGTTTTTTTCATTTTCAGGGAGCAACCCTTCCAGCGGGCGAACACCAATTCCATCGTGTGAGGCGGTAAAATTGAAAAATGTGGTTTCGTTGTTTAATTCAGGCAGACTTTCCGCCCACTGGTTTAAATACGTTGAATTTCCGGTGTGCAAGGCATGAAGCAGGAGCGGAGGGAGGCTGAACTGGTAAACCATGTGTGCCTCGTCGTTGTTTCCCAAATAGCTGAGGTTCTCCCTGTTGGGAACATTGGTTTCGGTTAAAATAACCACCGACGGGTTAATGAATTCAGCCACTTCGCGCAGCAGTTTTACAATTTCATGTGTTTCAGGAAGATGCAGACATGTTGTTCCGGGCTTTTTCCATAAAAAAGCAATGGCATCCAAACGGATTATCCGGGCGCCTTTTGAAAGGTAGCCCAAAAGAATATCCACCATTTCAATCAGCAGGTCGGGATTTGAAAAATTGAGATCAACCTGGTCGGCGCTGAAAGTAGTCCACACATGTTTTGTCCCATTTGCTGTTTTAAAAGCGGTTAACAGTGGTGTGCTCCGCGGGCGTACAACTTGCGAAAAATCGGTTTCCGGATTTTCAGTAATAAAAAAATCTTTTCCTTTTCCTTTTTGTTTCAGAAAATTTTGAAACCACCTGCTTTTAGCCGAAGCATGATTAATAACCAAATCGGCCATTAATTCAAAGTTTTCAGTAAGCTGTTTTATGTCGTCCCAGGTTCCCAGTTCGGGGTTTACCTTTCTGAAATCGATAACTGAAAAACCGTCATCGCTGCTGTAGGGGAAAAAAGGCAAAATGTGAACAACCGACAACTGTTCCTTTAAATTTTCGTCCAGAAATATTTTTAAGGTTTGTAAAGGTACTTCACCTTCTTTTTTTATGCTGTCGCCGTAAGTAATTAATACAATGTCTTTTTCGTTCCATTTTTCTTTGTGGGTCCGAATTTGCGAATAACACGAAATAACATTTGCCAGCTTTGTTTTTATTGCATCTGAATACTTGTTTTTGTAAACCAGCCGGAGTTGTTTTT
>JAFGDX010000243.1 GCA_016931875.1 Prolixibacteraceae bacterium | reverse complement strand
TGGAATTAAACCCACCAATGGCTGCTTTTGTTACCGCCGCTTCCGAACCTCCGGCCAACACAATATTTGCCCTCCCCAAACGAATGAGATCCAGAGCGTTGGCAATGGCATGGTTGGAGGAGGCACACGCGGAAACTGTGGCATAATTTATTCCCCTAAAACCATAACGGATTGCAATTTGCCCGGAAGCTATATTTGCAATCATTTTGGTAATAAAAAACGGACTGAAGCGCGGAATTTCGTTGTTTTTCCCAAAAGAAAGCACTTCTTCCTCGTACGATTCAATCCCGCCGATTCCGGTTGCCAGGATGACACCCACCTTGTTCAAATCTGTTTTCTCCGCATTCAATTTTGAATCCCGGATACATTCTTCAGCAGCCACCAGCGCAAATTGAGTATATCGGTCCAGCTTTCGTGCCTCTTTGCGGTCGAAATAACGGAGCGGATCAAAATTTTTGACTTCACACGCGAATTGTGTTTTATGATGTGTTGCATCAAACCGGGTTATTGGGGCTGCGCCACTTTTCCCTTCCAGCAAATTTCTCCAGTATTCATTTACATCATTTCCAATGGGCGTAACTGCTCCCAATCCGGTAACTACTGCTCTTTTCATACAAATGATTTTTTGCGTTTGTTAAAATCGATTTACTTATAAGTAAATTCTTAGGATAAAAAAATTAAGGTTTTAAATCATCAAGAATCGACTGGGAATAACTTTTGTAATCCAGTTTTCCCAGAACAGCGGCCAATTGCAGGCTTGCTACCAGGCTCGAAAAGATAACCAGCGCTTTGCTTTCGGCACTATCGGCAAACGAAAAAACTCCCCTGTCCCTTCCTTTTTCCAATAATTTGGCCAACCAGTTCAGAATCATTTCCACCATTTTTTTGAGTTCTTTTTGTGTCGATTCGTCGAGCGTTTTAATATCGGGGCTAAACGAACCCACCACACATTTCTTTTTTTCGCGGTGACTTTTTATGTAAATTTTCACCAGAGCTTCCAACTGCTGCCACTCGTCAAACTGGCGGCTTTCCATGTTCTCCACCATTTCTTCAAACCGTTGAATATTGGTTTTAACAATACTGGTTCCCAAATTTTTTTTGGAGGGAAAATAATAATGAACGGCGGCATTTTTTATTCCCAGTTCCGAAGAAATATCCTGATAACTAAAAGCATTGTATCCCTTTGTGCGTATCAGCGTTTCACCCAACTCCAGTATTTTCTCGCGTGTTACCGACATAAAACGGACCATTTAAATTTGACACAAATATACTTACTAATAAGTAAAAAACAAGGATAGGTCAATTTATTTGCTGAAACCATTCTGCAACAATAAATCATTCTTTCAGAGAACAAAGCAAATCAACAGGGTTGTATTTCCGAAAAATCACCTTCCTGAAAACGATCTCTCATTCCGGATTTTGTTTAGTAGATTGCAAAATTTAATACACCGGTTAAAAGCAACGAAAAAAAAATTTCTACCTTTGCTTTCCAAAATTCAGTTGCATACCATCACTACTTTCAGCTACTACAGTACCGATATAAACCAGCATCAATGTTTGTAAAAATGTTCTTTTGGAAAGATTAATTTTTAAAAAATATATGTTATGATGATTACCATACTTCTCGGGTTTCTGTTTGGCAGCATCCTTCAGTATGCCAGGTTAAACAGGTTTAATACAATCAGCGGAGTGGCCACACTTGATGATATGACGGTAGCCAAAGCCATTGCCGTGGCTGTTGGCGTTGGCGCTATTTTACTTAACATTTCCATCGGATTTGGATGGGCAGGCTACCATGTAAAACCTTTTATTTTGGGAGGAATAATGATTGGCGGGCTGATTTTTGGAGCTGGAATGGCTGTTTTGGGCTACTGCCCCGGAACGCTGGCCATTTCGGTGGGCGAAGGTTCAACCGATGCACTTTTAGGAGTTGCCGGCGGATTGCTGGGCGGACTGGTTTACACCCTTGTTTTGCCTTCGATCCAGGGAATTTTGGGCCCCAACCTGGGGAGTATCTCCCTCAATAGTTTAACCGCAAATAGCCCGTCGCTGTTTTATGTTCTTACCATCCTGATTGGGCTGGTTTTTATTGGGATTGCTTTTGGCATTCATAAAATTGAAAAACGCCCCGCGAAAAATATGAAATGGCTGGTTGCCGGAATTGCACTGGCGGTTTTAAATACCCTTGTTTTTGCCAAAGGAGTAAGCAACCGGCCGATTGGTGCATCAACAACCTACCCGTATTTGGCTGATTTACTAAGCGGAATTACAAAAAACAGTTATTTTGAAAAAATACAGGTTCCCGGAAACTGGGAATTGTACTTTTTGCTGGGAGCACTTTTATCAGGACTGATACTTTCTCTCATCCGGAAAGATTTTAAAATTCAGCTGATTCACGAAAACTGGGTGAAATATAAAAACAATTCACGTTCATCGCGTGCAACATGGGCACTGGTGGGCGGATTTGTGCTGATTTTTGGCGCGCGCATGGCCGGAGGTTGCACCAGCGGACATGTTATTTCAGGGGGCATGCAACTTGCTGTAAGCAGTTTGGTTTTTGCCGTATTTGTTTTTGCCGGCCTGCTCATTACCGGTCGTGTTTTTTACGGAAAAGCCAAAAACTGATCCCGCACAAAAGACACAACTGTATTTGTATAACACAGAAACAAAACTCCACCGTCAGCCACTGATTTTTGAATTTCATTTGAAATCAGTATGTGGCCATTTTACCGTAGCTTTTTGTTCACACAAACTTAATCTCACCAAAAACCCGGAACATAAAATTTGAATTCAGAATTTAAAAGTTACTTTTGCACGGTCAATAAAAAATTAAATGAAATATGGACGAAGGCCCGTATCATAAGAAATTAAGAGTAATAACCAGTCTGTAAGGGGCATTCGCAGTCTCCTTACAGAGATAAAACGTAAGGAGGCGAACCATGATTAAAATCTTCAAAACGTTCGGGGGGTATACTGAAATACCAAAAATTGAAAAAGGGTGCTGGATAAATGTGACCGCACCTGACACCTCTGAAATTCAGCGCTTAAAAACCGATTTTAAACTGCCGGATGACATCATCCGTGATATTCTCGATGCCGATGAACGGCCACGTGTGGAATTCGACGACGACTGGACGCTAATCATCATGCGCATCCCGGTGGAGAACCAGAACAACGGTGTCCCGTTTTATACCATTCCGCTCGGAATATTTATCCGAAATGGATTTACACTGACCATCAGCCTGCAAAACAACGAGATTCTGCCCATTGAGCAGCCTTCGCCTTTCAGGGAACAGTACCAGCAAATTACCGACAGTTACAATTTTATTCTGCGGCTTTTTGTTCGTTCGGGAAGCATGTAC
>JAFGDX010000242.1 GCA_016931875.1 Prolixibacteraceae bacterium | reverse complement strand
ATTACTTTGTTGCCCACATTGGTAACAAGCAGGTTGTTTAAAACAGGGTGCCAGTCCTGTTTGCTGAGATCATAAATATACATCCCTGCCTGGCTTCCTATCCAAAGCAAATTATCTGAGTCGATAAACAGCTTTTGGAGTCCTCTCACATATTTACCCTCAAAAAACGGAGGCAAGGTTACAAATTCCAGAGTTTCACTGTTTTTGTTCAATTTCACCAGTTCTCTTGAAAAAGTTCCCATCCAGATATTTCCGTGAAGATCTTCAGCAAATGAAAAAACGTTGTTGATATCTGCGTCGAATCGGGTTGAATCAATCAGATGGTGTTGAAACTGCCCGTTGGAATAAATAAAAAAACCTTCGTGGGTGCCAATAAAAACATCGCCGTTGCCAGCCACATAAATGTCGTTAATGTTGTTGATATCGTTACATCCAAAGGCGTTGTAGTCAAACATCGAAATTTGTTCAAAAGCAGTTAGTTCGGGTTTTTTAATGTTGACTCCGTAGGTGGTTCCAATCCACAGGTTTTGCTGCTTGTCTTCAGCTATGCACGAGATAAAATTATTCGACAGGCTGGTTGAATCTCCTGAATAAGACTCAAAACCGGTAATGTTGTACCCGTCAAAACAATTTAGACCCCGGTTGGTACCCATCCACATTAATCCTTCCGAATCGCGGCAAATTGCTGTAACCCAGTTGGCTGTCATTCCGTTTTTTACCCCAATGTTTGAAAAATTAATGGAACCCTCCTGGGCATGAACGGTCGGCTTCCACGCAGCTATAAAAACCATCAGAATCAAAAAACTCCCGATTTTTTTTGCCTCATTCATTGTATCGAAATTCATAAATTCTACACACACATAAATGTACCGTAACTGGTACTTTATACACCGGCTGAAATATAGTGACTTCCATTATTTTTTGAACCTTTACTTTACAAATGGTGCCTTTTTTATTTACATTTTATACCCATAATTACTGTCTTTCCCCCTCTTTTAAATACAAATCACTTCCATCGAAATTATTATTTCCGTTTAATTTTGTTCTGTTAAAATAACGAACATGGCTAAAAAACATCACCGAAAAATCTATCTTTTACTTGAGATTATTCTTTATCTCCTGCTTATTTCATTTATCATCATTCTTATACGAATAATATAAAGCGATAATCATACAATTTAACTAAAACTCTTTATGAAAAAAAAAGTAATTCTGATTCTATTGTTATTCTCGGTAAGCAGCGCACTTTTGGCGCAAAAGAGGGTAACAGGGATAGTGCAGGATGCAGAAACATCTGAGCCTATACCGGGAGCGAATGTGAGTTTAAAAGGAACAACCGTAGGAACAATTACTGATTTTGAAGGGAATTATGCCGTTACGGTTCCTTCAGAAGAAACGGTTCTTGTGTTCTCGTTTATTGGGTATAAAACACAGGAAATTACAGTAGGTTCCCTTTCCGCCATCAATGTTCAGCTCGAAACGGAAACCCAGGGACTTGACGAAGTTGTGGTGGTTGGTTACGGAACCATGAAAAAATCGGACGTTACAGGTTCGGTTGTTTCGGTTTCTGAAGACCAACTAAAAGGTTCGGTGGTGGCCAACCTTGACCAGGCATTGCAAGGTCGCGCAGCCGGGGTTACCGCCGTACAAACATCGGGGCAACCCGGTTCATCCGTTTCCATCCGTGTCCGTGGTCAGGGAACTCTGCGCGCATCGGCTTCGGAACCGCTGTATGTGGTTGATGGTGTGCCGATTCAAAATGTAAGCCAGAGCGGACATGCTATCGGGCTGGGGGACGCCATGGGAAACGGAAGTGTTTCCACTTTCTCGGGCCTTTCGGTGTTAAACCCGTCTGATATCCTTTCAGTGGAAATTCTGAAAGATGCCTCCGCAACCGCAATTTATGGTTCGCGGGGTGCAAACGGGGTAGTTCTGATTACTACAAAAAAAGGAAAATCAGGCGAAGCTACATTTACCTACGAAGGCTACTACGGTATTCAGGAACAGGTAAAACGAATAGATGTGATGAACCTGCGCGAGTTTGCCGAATACAGCAACGACTGGGCTGCCGAAACCAATGGCCGCGATCCGCGGGTTGAATTACAGGACCCCTCCATTCTGGGAGAAGGAACCAACTGGCAGGATGCCGTTTTCCGGGTGGCTCCCATGCAAAGCAATCAAATCAGTGCAATGGGTGGTACCGATTTGGTGAAATATTTTATTTCAGGAAGTTATTATACCCAGGAAGGAACAGTGATTGGTTCTGATTTCGAACGTTTTTCCAGCAGGGTAAACCTCGATGCCCGGCTAAAGTCGTGGTTTAAAATGGGAACCAACCTCATGTTTACAAAAACCAAGGAAAATATTGGATTAAACAACAGCACCGAAGGCATCATCAGCATTGCGCTGAACTCTTCACCCGATATCCCGATATACAACACCGATGGTTCGTGGTCGGGCGATCAGCGGGAAGGTTCTCCGGGAAGAGTAAACCCGATTGCCAAAGCACTTGATGAAGAAAATACGCTGAAAAGAACAAGCATTGTGGGAACCCTTTACAGCGATATCAATTTCACAAAAGACTTAACCTTGCGAACCGAACTGGGTATTGACATAGGAAATTCAAATGCATACCACTTTGTTCCTACCTATCAGTATGGTACAATTGTGAACTCCACCAATGCTTCCAGCATTCAATACAACCAGAATTTTTTCTGGCAGCTAAAAAACTATCTCACCTACAATAAAACATTTGGTGTTCATAACGTTACTGCAATGGTTGGTCAGGAAGTTTCGGAATGGACCTATGAAAATCTGAGAGGGGCAAGTACAGGTCTTTCCAGCAACGACATCCACTTGCCAAGTTTGGGAGACCCATCCACAATGACCATTGGTTCAGGAAAGGGAAGCGGCGCGATGGCTTCAGTATTTACCCGCGCCAACTATTCCTATGATGAAAAATATTTATTAACCTACACCTTCAGGTACGATGGTTCTTCCAATTTCGGACCCGAGAACCGCTGGGCACCATTCCACGCATTTGCAGCGTCGTGGAGACTGAACAACGAATCGTTTATGCAAAACCTTACAGGCACGATAAGCAATTTAAAAATCCGTGCCGGCTGGGGACAAACCGGGAATGCCAACATTGGCGGATACCGCTGGGGCGCTTCAATT
>JAFGDX010000241.1 GCA_016931875.1 Prolixibacteraceae bacterium | reverse complement strand
TCATTCGTTTGGGGAGGGCAAATATTGTGTTGGCCGGAGGTTCGGAAGCGGCGGTAACAAAAGCAGCCATTGGTGGGTTTAATTCCATAAAGGCAATATCGGCAAATAACGAACATGCTGAAACTGCCTCGCGTCCGTTTGATGTTTCCCGTGATGGATTTGTTCTGGGGGAAGGAGCAGGTGTACTTATGATTGAAGAATTGGAACATGCCTTAAATCGGGGAGCCAAAATATACTGTGAACTTGCGGGGTATGGTGCAGCATGCGATGCGTACCACGTAACTGCTACACATCCCGAAGGACTGGGGGCTGAACTGGCCATGAATGATGCACTTAAAGATTCGGGATTATCAGCCGGTGAAGTGGATTACATCAACGCACATGCTACGGCAACACCGGTGGGAGACATTGGCGAATGCCTGGCTATCAGCAAAATTTTTGGGAACACTTTGAAAAAAGTTTATGTAAGTGCCACCAAATCAATGACCGGGCATTTGCTGGGCGCTGCTGGTGCAGTGGAAGCCATTGCCAGTGTAAAAGCCGTTGAATGCAATAAAATCCCTCCAACCATAAATACACAAAATATTGATCCGGAAATTCCGGATAATTTACATATTGTATTGCAGCATTCTGTTGAAAAGGAAATTGATGTCGCTATGAGCAATACCTTTGGTTTTGGCGGGCACACGGTTTCAACGGTATTTAAAAAAATAAGCTGATAAATTTAATGACGGGGTTTCAGAATTGCCTTTTTATAAAGTAAGGTTTGGATTGCTCCACGGGAAAGCATAAACAAAATCATTCCCAGCCAAAGCGCATGGTTTTCCCAAAGTGGGTTGAGAAAATAATATACCGGGGCAAAAACCAAAAATGTGGATACCAGCAAAGTGTTCCTCATGGCTTTGGATGCGGTGGCTCCAATATAAATCCCATCCCATATAAACGATGAAAAACTGGTAAAAGGAATTAAAATCACCCAAAACAGGAAAGGTTGGGCTCTTTGAATGACATCCGTCTGCGAGGTGAGAAGTTGCAGAATAAGTTGTACACCGGGTGTGTAAATTAAGGTAAACACAAGCGCAAGCCCGGCTCCCCAGTAGAAAAGCAGTTTTACCACTCTTTTAAGAAACAAAGGTTTTCTGGCGCCAACATATTTCCCAACCAAGGCTTCGCCGGCAAAGGCAAATCCATCGATAAAAAAAGAGAAAAACAGCAGCAGTTGAATCAGCAGTGAATTTACCGCCAGAATGGTATCATCAATACTGGCTGATTTGGAGGTGAAAAAGGTAAACACCAGTATGATACAGAAGGAACGGATAAAAATATCGCTGTTTACTTTAAAAAAGTTGGTGAGTATTTTTACATTAAAAACTCCCTGTTTTGAAATTTCGGGAAGCAGGGGCCTGTATTTTTTTACTAAAAGAACAACTGCAATTGCCAGGCCCACATATTGCGAGAGAGCTGTTCCCAATGCCACTCCTTCCGATTTCATATTCAAAACAAAAACAAAAAATACACTTAGCAGGATATTGACCACATTTACAGCAATTGCTATAATCATCGGGAAACGCGCATTTTGCATTCCCAGAAACCAGCCACTGAAAACAAAAAGGCTCAGGGCCGCTGGGGCAGCCCAAACCCGTATCCTGAAATATTCGCTGGCCAGGGTTTCTACTTCCCTGCTGCCACCAATTATTTTGAAACTGGCCCAGGCAATGGGAGCCTGCAAAAGTAAAATCAACAAACTAATCGCTCCGGCAACAAGCAGGGCACGTATTAAAATGGTAATGCTTTCCTTTTGGTTGTTGTCTCCAAAAGCCTGCGCCGTAAAACCCGAAGTGCTCATCCGAAGAAAGCCAAACCCCCAGTAAATAAAATTAAAAATTACGCCTCCCAGCGAAATGGCCCCAATATATACCTCGGAACCAAGGTGGCCCATCAATGCCAAATCAATTAATCCGAGCAACGGAACCGTAATGTTGCTCACAATATTTGGCAATGCTAATTTTAAAATTTCCCTGTTCATTTTGCAAAAACGATGGTCAAATGTAACAGTTTTACCTGCTTTTTAAAGAAAAGTAGTCAGGGAAGAAAAAATAATAAGAGATAAAACTCCTTTAATAATGTGGGAGTGGGTGCGGGTTTCACACAAATAGGGAAAGAAATTTGTAGCATTATTGATTGTGCCTATGAACAATAAATGAATTCAATTTGTTTTGTGGAGTAAAGATTTGGATTAGTTCTAAATAGCAATTATTTTTGTTTTCAGAATAAAGTATATTTAAATCTTTTAAAATTGTAATAAAAGCTATGGCATTTGAACTAGTAAAATTAGGATACGATTACACAGCATTGGAACCACACATTGATGCACGAACAATGGAAATTCATCATACAAAGCATCATGGAGGGTATACCAATAATTTGAACAATGCAGTTGCAGGAACTGATCTGGAAGGAAAAACCATTGAAGAAATTTTGAGTGGTGTTTCCGGTCATTCCACTGCCGTAAGAAATAATGGAGGAGGATATTATAACCATAATTTGTATTGGGAGGTAATTGCTCCGGGCGGAGCCAACGCTCCGGAAGGAGAACTTCTTGATGCAATTAACGATTCATTTGGTTCAGTAAAAAATTTTCAGGAAGCTTTCGTTCAGGCTGCGGTAACGCGGTTTGGATCAGGTTGGGCATGGTTGGTACTTCAAAAGAATAAGCTGGCGGTTTCGTCAACGCCCAACCAGGATAATCCTTTGATGGATGTTGCGGAAGTTCAGGGAACGCCTATATTGGGAATTGATGTGTGGGAGCACGCGTACTACCTGAATTACCAAAACAGACGTCCGGATTATGTGAATGCATTCTGGAATCTCATCAACTGGGATGAAGTCGCCAGGCGGTTTAAAGGTTAGTTGATT
>JAFGDX010000240.1 GCA_016931875.1 Prolixibacteraceae bacterium | reverse complement strand
CGTCCGATTGCTGAAATTCAGTATTTGGATTACCTTAATTATGCCCATTCGCAATTAAGCGACGACCTGGCAACATTGCAGTACCGAACCAAAGGAAAACAGGCAGCGCCGCTTATTATACGTACACGCGGGCACCAACTGCAGGGAATATGGCACGCCGGTTCACCAATGCAAATGTTACTGGGTTCAATAAAGGGAATTTATTTGTGTGTGCCGAGAAATTTAACACAGGCCGCAGGTTTTTATAACACACTGCTGGAAGCCAACGACCCGGCAATTGTGATTGAACCGTTAAAAGGATACAACGTAAAAGAAAAGCTTCCTGAAAACCACGGCGAATACAAAGTACCGCTGGGTGTACCCGAAATAATGAGAGAAGGAACAGATGTTACGGTGGTTACCTATGCCTGGAATGTACACCACGCGCTAAAAGCAGCCAGTTTGCTCCAAAAATTTAAAGGAATATCCATCGAGGTAATTGATGTTCAAACCTTAATGCCGTTTGATGTAAACCACACCATTTTAGAATCAGTTAAAAAGACCAACAGGGTTCTTTTTATGGATGAAGATGTTCCGGGAGGTGCTACTGCTTACATGATGCAAAAAGTATTGCAGGAACAAAAAGCTTTTGACTATTTAGATACAGCTCCGCGTGCACTTTCAGGAATGGAACATCGCCCGGCCTATGGAATTGACGGAGAATATTTCTCGAAACCAAATGTTGAACTTCTTTTTAAAAATGTTTATGAGATGATGCGCGAAACGGATGTAAAAAAATTTCCGGAATTAAATCTCTGAACTTTTTTATTATAAAACACACCTCCACAGAAAGATAACAGCCGGCCAGACTGATTTCAAAATCGTCCGGATTATTTACTGCTTTTATATTCAGGCATAAAACTTATATTTGTGTCAAATTCAAAGCCACGTAACGATATCAGAAAACGATAAAAAACCAAAAATCGTTTTATGAATTCATCGGACAATTTGAATACCAACTGGAGAAAAGTTGCCTCCACCATTTACCGAAAACCTGTTGACTCAAAAATATATGGTTCAGTGGAACTCGATGTCACCGAACTTGAAAAATATATTGCGGCCAAACGAAAAGCAGGAACTAAAATTACACTTACACACGTCATCACTCTTATTATTGGCCGTGCCATAAAACTGGAAGTTCCGGAATTAAACACCTTTGTAAAAAGGGGAAAAATAACTCCCCGGCCTCAAATTGATGCGATGGTAAGTGTTCTGCTTCAGAAAGGCGAAATGGGCTCTGTAAAAATTGAAAACATCGACAAGCTGACGATTACAGAGCTGGCTGATGAAATTGCTGAAAAAATAAATGCATCGCGAAAGGGAAACGAAAACGACACCATGCAATCGAAACATTTACTTTCAAAAATTCCGTGGCCCTTTCGTTCGTGGGTTTTCTTTTTATACCGGTTGTTTACCATTCACTGGGGTTTTTCATTTCCCGTTATCAAACTTTCAGCCAACAGTTTTGGTTCATACATGGTTTCAAATATAGGCACACTGGGCCTCGACAGCGGTTACGGGGCGCTTTTGCCATCAGGCAATGTTTCCATTGTTATGATTTTGGGTGGGGTAAATAAAAAACCGGTAGTGGTAAACAATGAAATTGTTCCCCGAAGAATACTTTCCCTGTCGGCAACATTGGATCACCGGGTGGTAGACGGTTCCCACGGGGGAAAGTTGTTCCGCTTCATCAGGCAAATGATTAAAAACCCGGAACTGCTCGATCAACACCTTCGGTAATTTCGGTTTGGCAAAGGTTGTCATAAAAAATGTTCCGCAACATTTTGATGGACATTTCTCCGTGTACGAACACGAAAATTGAAAAAAATCTGTAATTTTGTATTCAAAATAATAAACTCAGTAAAATAATCACCTAAAAATCAAAATATTATCAAGAACAAAAGTCAAATACGAATCAAAGATATTGCAGAGAAAGCAAAAGTCTCTATCGGAACGGTTGACCGTGTTCTTCATAATCGCGGAGAAGTGGCGGAGTCAACACGGAAAAAAATTCTGAAAATCATAGAAGAACTTGACTACCAGCCCAACTTTCTGGCAAGTACGCTGGCATCCAAAAAATCGGCTGTTTTTGCCACACTTTTTCCCGAGCCTCCCTCGCCAGAAGGTTACTGGAACAAACCATTTGTTGGAGTTAAAAAACGCATCCACGAACTTCGTGCATATGGGGTTCAGATTGAACGCTTTACGTTTAACCAGTCAAACTCAAAAAGTTTTGTTGCCGAAGCCGCAAAAATTATTGAGCTTCAGCCTGATGGAGTTGTTTTGGCCCCGTTTTTCAAAAAAGAGTCGGGGCAATTGATTATGAAACTAAAGGAGAACAACATCCCTTTTGTGTTTATTGATTCAGAAATAAAAAATGCCGGGCAGTTAAGTTATATCGGTCAGGATTCATACCAAAGCGGCTTTGTTTCGGCCAAGTTGCTTGATTTCACGCTACGCTCGGGCAATATTCTGGTTATTCATTTTGCCAAGGAAATGGATAACCAAAACCACCTGGTGCAGCGCGAAAAAGGATTTTACGACTGGTTTGAAAAAAGCAATACTGAAAACCACAAAATTTTTACTACCGAAGTTTCTGATACTGACACAGAATTTTGGATGGAGAAAATAAAAGATGAAATTGACAGTAAAAACATCAGGGGCATTTTTGTAACCAACTCCAAAGTTTTTTACGTGGGCAGGCTGGTAGAAAAATATAAATTAAATAATTTGAAAATTATCGGGCACGACCTTTTAAAGGAGAACACCGATTTTCTGCGAAAAGGCATTGTTCAGTTTCTGATATGCCAGCGGCCTGAAGAGCAAGGCTACAATGCGGTTAACAAGCTTTTCAGACACGTGGTGCAAAAAAGAAAAGTGTCGGAGAAAAACTATACCTCCATCGATATCGTAATTAAAGAAAACGTTGATTATTACAAAGAATTTAAATAAGAAATATGAAAGCAATGTCGTTTGAAGACCTGAGAGGAAAAGTGTGTGTTATTACAGGTGGCGCCGGTGTTTTGGGAAGTGCAATGGTAAAAGCAATGGCATCGGTTGGGATGAAAATTGCAATAGCCGATATCAACAAAGAAACAGCCGACAAAGTAGCAGCAGAAATTGCCGCAGAATATCACACCGATGTAATTGGAGTGGAAGCCAACGTGCTTGACAAACCTTCGCTTGAAAATGCAAAAAAAGAAATCAACGAAAAACTGGGTGAAATACATATTCTTGTAAACGGCGCCGGAGGAAACAGTCCGCAGGCCACCACAAAAGTGGAGCAAATAACCGAAAACGATCTGGATAAACTGGAAGATACATTTTACGGCCTGGCTATCGAAGGATTTGATAAAGTTTATGCCTTGAATTTTAAGGGAACCTTACTTCCAACCATGGTTTTTACAACCGATATGCTAAAAAACAAAAAAGGCGTTGTGTTGAATATTTCATCCATGAATTCCTACAAACCGCTCACCAAAATTCCGGCGTATTCAGCAGCAAAAGCTTCGGTGAATAATTTTACCGAATGGTTGTCGGTACACCTCGCCAAAGTGGGCATCAGAGTGAATGCAATCGCTCCCGGATTTTTTATCACCCACCAAAACCGCTTTCTGGTAATGGATGAAAAAACAGGAAATTATTCGCCCCGCGGACAGAAAATAGTTGACAACACCCCCATGGGAAAATTTGGACAACCGGAAGATTTACAGGGAGCCACCCTCTTCCTTCTGTCCGAAATTTCATCATTTATAACCGGGATTGTTGTTCCGGTTGATGGTGGCTACAGTGCATTTGGCGGAGTGTAATTTTTTTGAATAAAATCAGTAAACTAAAAACTTATACAAATGAAACGACGTGATTTTTTATCTGCCACAGCAGGAGCAGCAGTAGGAGCATCCATCCTGTCGAGCCCGGTTGGAGCAGCAGTTTCAAAAGCAACAAAAAAACGACTGGTTTTGGTAGGTACAGGAGTGAGAGGAACCTCCTTCTGGGGAAGAAATATTGTTCGGAATTACGGCGATATTACCGAATTTGTTGGCTTGTGCGACATTAACCCCGGACGATTGGAACTGGCAAAAGAATACATGGGAGTAGACTGTCCGGTGTATACCGATTTTGACCAAATGATATCCGAAACCAAACCCGATTTGGTAATGGTTACTACGGTTGACGCCACCCACCACAAATACATCATCCGGGCAATGGAACTGGGTATTGATGTGCTCACCGAAAAACCTTTAACCACTGATGAAGTTAAAGCGCAAGCAATTATAGATGCAGAAAAGAAAACCGGGAAAAAAGTGATTGTCGGGTTTAATTACCGCTACGGCACCTTGTTCTCTGCCATTAAAGAGGAACTGGCAAAAAAACCCATTGGCGAAGTAACATCCGTCGATTTTCACTGGTACCTGAATACTTACCACGGAGCCGATTATTTCAGAAGATGGCACGGCGAACGCGACAAAAGCGGCACCCTGCTGGTACACAAATCAACGCACCACTTCGATTTGCTTAACTGGCTGATTGATTCCGACCCGGTGGAAGTTGTTGCACACGGCGACCTGGAACACTACGGAAAAAACAACAAATACAGAGGATTAAACTGCCGGAATTGTGCTTACACCGACAAGTGCAAATTTTACTGGGACATCACCAAAAGCGAAAGATCTTACCAATTGTATGTAGAAAATGAAAAATACGACGGCTACATTCGTGATAATTGTTTGTGGCGCGATGACATTGACATTTATGATAAAATGGCTGTTCAAATTAAATATGCCAACAATGTGCAGGTAAGTTACTCGTTAACAACCTATTCTCCCTACGAAGGATGGAGAATTGCATTTAACGGAAAAGACGGGCGCCTGGAATCATGGGAAGATATCCCCTGGCGCCGGCAGGATAAAATTAACCAGGCCGAACTCCATGCCGCCGAAATGAGCCAGGGAGAAGATCAAAACACACGTTACGACGAAATTTTTATCATGAATAATTTCAATCCTGAATACCAGATGAAAAAAATCGTTGCATCGCGTGGTGGTCACGGAGGTGGAGATGCCCGCCTGCAGGATAAAATTTTCCGCGACCCCGACATGCCCGATCCGTATAAACACGCCGCCACCTCCCGCGACGGAGTAATGTCGGCTATTATTGGGATAGCCGCCCGCAAATCAATCGAAGAACAACGAGTAGTAAGAATTGATGAATTAACAACAATAAAACCACATCCTACCCGGGGAGCATAATCTTCCTGACGGATTTTAATTTTAAGGAAAAAGATGAGTTTGGAATTAAAAAAGAATTGTAAATACGCCATGCTGGTTCCCACAAGTATGGGAATCAGAATAACCCCGCTGAACGGACAACCGGTGCACAGCAGCGATACCTATAAAATGCAGGCTACCAGTGCCGAAACCAATGTGGCAAGTATTGCTTCATATCTGGGGCTTCCGGTGAAAGTACTCACCACTTTTGTGAAAGGCAGCCCGATTGCACATTTTATAAAAAGCAATCTGAAAGCCCGCCACATGGATTACGAGGGCCCCGAAGTAGAGCAGGGAACTCCCTGGGGGTACCGTCATCAGATTAATATTGCCGACAGCGGATACGGTTCGCGCGGGCCGCGGGTTTTTAACGACCGTGCCGGCGAGGTGGGCCGAACGCTGAATGTAAATGATTTTGACCTGGAAAAAATTTTTGGTGAAGAAGGTGTTCAAATCGTTCATCTTTCCGGATTGATTGGCGCTCTTTCACCCGAAACCAGCCAGTTCTGTCTCGAAATAGCAAGGGCAGCAAAAAAACACGGTACAAAAATTTCCTTCGACTTAAATCACCGGGCCTCATTCTGGCAGGGAAGAGAAAAAGAATTACGCGAGAATTTTACCGAAATTGCTTCTGTTTCCGATATTTTAATTGGAAACGAAGAAGATTTCCAGCTTTGTTTTGGTATTGAAGGCCCCGAAGCCGGTGGTGAAGGCCTGAAAGCCAAAATCGATGGTTTTAAAGGCTTGATAAAAAGAGTGAAGGAAACTTTCCCCAACGCTTCGGTATTTGCCACTACCCTGCGCGAAGTAATCAGTGTAAACGAACATCTTTGGGGAGCCATAATGCTGGAAGGAGAAAACTGGCATGTGGTTGAACCGCGAACCATAAACGTGCTCGACCGCATTGGCGGCGGCGATGGATTTGTTGGCGGAATGCTTTACGGAATCCTCAAAAACTGGGAACCCGAAAAATGGCCACAGTTTGGATGGGCAACCGGTGCAATGGCAACCACATTTCTTACCGATTATGCCCAGCCAGCTGACGAAGAAATGGTGTGGAGCATTTGGAAAGGAAATGCACGAGTAAAGAGATAAACTCAAATTTAAACCTTTCGCATAGATTTGAATTTTTGAGTACAGGGCCCCGGCTTTTCAGCCGGGGACTTTTTGCACAGTAAAAACAACTTACTGTTTTCTTTAAAAATTGAAGTATTCAACACAATGATGTATTACGAAAAAGGATCGGTTAACACTTCACTTTCAGCCGAAGATTTAAAAAAAGGACTTTTTGAAGCCCTGGAAAAATTGGAACCGAGAAAAAAAGTGCTGGCGGTTCCGCCCGACTATACCCGCTTTCCTTCTCGGGCCGGAGAATTAACCGAATTTACCTGGCAATACTACGGCGATAAACTAACCGACATTTTGCCCGCTTTGGGAACACATACACCAATGACGGAAAAACAAATCAGCCACATGTTCGGAACCACACCAAAGCATCTTTTCCGCGAACACGACTGGCGAAACGATGTGGTTACACTGGGTACAGTTCCGGCTGAATTTGTAAAAGAAGTATCGGAAGGAGCAGTAGATTACGACTGGCCGGTTCAGGTAAACAAACTGATTATTGAAGGAAATTTTGATCTCATTTTGTCAATCGGTCAGGTAGTTCCGCACGAAGTGGTGGGAATGGCCAATTACAATAAAAATATTTTTGTAGGCACCGGTGGTTCCGAAGGTATCAACAAAAGCCACTTTATTGGTGCTGCCTACGGTATGGAAAAAATGATGGGACGTGCCGATACGCCGGTTCGGAAAATATTTAATTATGCATCCGAAAAAGTCAGTACCGACCTTCCGATTGTGTATGTACAAACAGTAGTGGGGCTAAACAAACAAGGCAAACTTCAAACCTACGGACTTTTTATTGGCGACGATTACAGTGTTTTCGACAAAGCGGCAAAACTGTCGCTGCTGGTGAATTTTGAAATGGTTGACAAGCCGTTGAAAAAAGTAGTAGTTTGGCTCGATCCGACTGAATTTAAAAGCACCTGGCTTGGCAACAAAAGCATTTACCGCACACGCATGGCCCTGGCTGATGACGGTGAATTAATTGTTTTGGCACCCGCATTAAAAGAGTTTGGTGAAGATGCACAAATTGATGCATTGATCCGAAAATACGGGTATCACGGAACGCCTTACACGTTAAAAATGGTGAACGAAAATGAGGATCTGCAGCAAAACTTAGGGGCAGCCGCTCATTTAATTCATGGTTCTTCCGAAGGCAGATTCAGTATCACCTATTGTCCGGGAAAAGAAAAAGAAAACCTGACACGCGAAGAAATTGAAAGTGTGGGATTTAACTATGCTGATTTCGAAAAAATCACTGCCCGGTACAATCCAGAAACGCTCAAAGACGGATTTAACACTTTGCCCGATGGGGAAGAAATTTTCTATATTTCGAATCCGGCCATTGGTTTATGGGCCTATAAAGATCGATTTGAATATTAATGAAAAGCAGGAAAATCATACATTGGGGAATCATTGGCGTGGGCGATGTTACCGAAGTAAAAAGCGGGCCCGCTTTCTACAAATGCCAAAATTCAAAACTGATTGCCGTTATGCGACGGAATGCAGAGAAAGCAGCCGGTTATGCCCGCCGTCATAATGTTTCAAAATGGTATTCTGATGCCACCCAGCTGATCAACGACCCGGAAGTGGAGGCAGTGTACATCGCTACCCCACCCGATTCCCATGCCCGGTATGCTATTCAGGCGATGCGCGCCGGAAAACCGGTTTATGTTGAAAAACCGATGGCCAGAAACCATACTGAATGCCTGGAAATGCTAAAAGTTTCAGAAGAAACGGGAATGCCGATCAGAGTGGCCTATTACCGGAGAACCTTGCCGGCCTTCCTGAAAGTAAAAAAACTGATTGAGAACGATGAAATTGGAAAACCACTGCTGGTAAACATCAGGCTTTACAAACACGCCACAGAAAAAAATCAGAAACCCGAAGAAATGCACTGGCATGTTTTCCCCGAAATTGCAGGTGCCGGACACTTTTTTGATCTCGCCTCCCACCAGTTCGATTATCTTGATTTTATTTTCGGACCGGTTCAGCAGGTTTCAGGATACGCCGAAAACAAAGCAGGATTATATCCTGCAGAAGATACGGTTACCGGCACATGGAAACACCAATCAGGCGTTAGCGGAACCGGAAGCTGGTGTTTTGTTGTTGACAAATCTTCCGAAAAAGACGAAATTGAAATCATAGGGGAAAAAGGAAAGATTATTCTCCCGTGTTTTACCCACGGAAATGTTCTGATGCAAAACAAAAATGGTACTCAGGAATTTGAATTTACCAATCCTGAACACATTTCACAACACCTGGTCCAGCAGGTATCCGATGAATTTCGTGGTATCGGCAAATCAGTAAGCACGGGCATTTCGGCGGCCCGCACCAACTGGGTTCTGGATGAAATGGTAAAGAATTATTAT
>JAFGDX010000239.1 GCA_016931875.1 Prolixibacteraceae bacterium | reverse complement strand
AGTTCTTTTCCTTCCGGAACATTGTCCAACAGCGGAGGTAAATTCAGTTCTCTTGGTACCCAGTCGTAACTACCACCGGCTGCGGCCGACCCGCCACCTGTTGCACACGATGTAAAAGTTCCGACTCCCATTGCACCGGCTGCGCCTACTGCGGCGGCTCCGGTTAAAAATTTTCTTCTCGAAAAGTTATTGTTACTCATAATAAAATATTTTAGTTGAATTTAGGATTCTAAAATTATTAATTTTTTCCGGTTTTTTCATCAAATTCACAAACAACTCTAAAACTTATGTAATTACAGTCGGATAACCACCAAATACTTTTCGGCATTTGCGGGTCGGTTTTTAACCAGGCCTCTGTTTTTGTAAAATCTCTGGCTGCGCTTCTTACCTCGCCAATGGGGCTGTTAAAATGCCCGCCGCGGATAACGTGTTCTTCACCCGAAGCCGGACCTTTTGGATCGCGTGCTCCATCCTGCAACTGCTGATACGCATTTTCGGCATACCAGTCAGAACAGTATTCTGCCGCATTTCCAAGCATATTTTTGAGACCAAACGGATTTGCTTCCACTGCATCCGGTTCTTCTGTTTTGGCCTGGCTGTTGCCATCATAAATCACATATTGATTAATGGTGTCGCTGGTTTTTCCAAAAAGCCTTCCAAACAACCCTTTTTCACCAAAATCTTTTGGATTTCCTTCAAAAAAGAAAGGTGTTTCAGTACCACCGCGGGCTGCATATTCCCATTCCGCTTCAGTAGGCAAACGGTAGGTTTTTCCGGTAACCTGTGACAACCATTTGCAGTAGGTTTCAGCAGAATGGTAACTCATTGTTATGGCCGGACGATCACCCAATCCCCAGTTTTGGTCGGGCTGACCATAAGGAGGCGTCGGTCCCGAAATCGCATCTACATCACCACCTTCAGTACGTGTTCCTTCGGTATCGGTACTTCTGCCTTCGGCTGCCGTGGCGCCGTAAAATGCAAGATATTCATCCCAGGTTACTTCAATTTCGGCCATAAAGAACGGACTGATATTTACTTCTTTCTGTGGCCCTTCATCGGGTTCGCGGAGCGCTTCTTCTTCCGGGCTTCCCAGTTTAAATGTTCCACCAGGGATGGCTTTCATGTTAAACGCAATGGTAGTTCCCGGAACCGTTTCCGTAAAATCTTCATGCCCGGTAACTGCTGCCGGTTCGGTAAACCGTTCCAGGTTTTCATTTCCGGTACTGCCAAATTCAACATTTTTGGCGTGTAATGCATTGGGGTCATAGTGCCCCACATTCAGGTGGCAATTTATACACCGCAATTCTTCTTCGTTTTGCGAATAATACAAATGTGCATCCTGTCCTTCTTTGGTTAAAGTTAAGGGGAACAGATTTTCATGACAATGCACACATGACGATTTGAAAACATGTTTTTTTGCGTATTCCAGTGTCGATTTTTCTTCCCAGTTAAAATCGGCGCTGTCTTTAAAAACATATCCGTAAGCGTCTCTTGCAAATGCTTTTATTTTTTCAGGATAATATCCTTCACCTTTGGGCGGAAGATGGCAATCCACACACCCAATTCGTATTCCGACACGTGTATCGTAATGTTCCGATAGTTTCCACGAATCAAAAACATGCGGATGCACGTGACACACTTCACACGATTCATTTGTCGATGTCTCTTCCATAACTTTGAGCGACAACAAAGTTATTGTTATCCCCAGCACAAATCCTATAAAAATTATGAGCAGGATTTTCTTTCGTAAGTATGAACCTAATCTTTTGAGCATTTTTAATTGGTTTAGTACTCTGGCTTCCGGTTTGCAGAATGCCGCAAATTTAATAAATTACTGGTGTCAATAATACTATTTCCAGCGAATATTTGATATTTAGAAACATAAAAATTTCTTCATTCTTTCAGAAAAAGTAACAAAAAGGAAACTTTCCTAAAGTAAAGACGTCAGTTTTGCTGAAATCACCTACAAAAATTTATAACATTCAGCGATAAACTTTGTAACATGTTGCCAATTGTTTTCAGAAAAAGAAAGGTTGCCTTGGAAAAAGACAACCCGGGAATAATTTCAGGAAAGAATTTGAGAGGAGGGAAACTATTTTCAACAATTTAATTCAACATCGAATGATTGAAAAACAATGGCAAATTATGGCTTTTTATCTGTTTTTTGTTTACAATACCATTAATTGAGTATTACATATTTGTTACACCCACAAACAATTTCCCGGAATAACTTTCACGGACAAATAAATTTCTTTGTATCTTTTCGGCATGAAATCGTTGGCCCAAAATATCGGGAATTTTCTGGAATTGTTTTTCCCGGCAATCTGTATTACATGTGGGAATCGCCTGGCCTCCCGGGAAAATTTTCTGTGCTTCGATTGCTGGCAGGATTTGCCGGTTACCAATTTTCATTTAAACCCCGAAAACAAAGTAGCCCAACTTTTCTGGGGGCGGGTACAACTTGAATCGGCAACGTCGTTTTTTTCCTATAAAAAGGGAAGCCGGTACCAAAAACTCATTCATTCCATCAAATACAAGGGGATGAAAGAACTGGGGTCTGAAACAGGTCAGCGCTTTGGTTTTATTTTAAAAGATGCAGACCAGTTCCGGTCGGTGGAAGCCATACTTCCGGTCCCTTTGCACCCCAAAAAATTAAAAATGCGCGGTTACAACCAGTGTGAATGGATTGCGGATGGAATTTCGCAGGCCATGGAAGTTCCGCTTATCACCGATATTTTGTTCCGAAAAATTTTCAGCCCCACACAAACCCGCAAAAACCGCTTTGAACGCTGGCAAAATGTGGAAGGCATTTTTGGGGTAAAAAATCCGGAACAATTAACCGGAAAACACATCCTGCTTATCGATGATGTGGTGACCACCGGTTCAACACTCGAAGCCTGCGCCTGCCATCTGTTAAATATCGAAGGTGTAAAAGTGAGCATTGCCACACTTGCCTTTGCCGACATATAATTTCAATGTTTGCAGAAGGAACGGAAACGCTGAATTACACTTGGTTTTAACGTGCAATGCCATTATTCCATCTTTGGCATAAAACCGGCCAATTTCAAAAAGGCCCGAATCCGTAGAATCTCCCCGGTTATTTTCAACCCTTTGTTGCTAAAGAAATATTCAACCACTTTGCTTTCCAATTGTTGTAAAGGGAGAAATTTAAAAAGCAAATGGAATTTACAATTTCGAAATATACACCCGGAACGCGTCCTGAGGTGCAACTTCCTTCTACCGAAATGTATAAAATTTTGGGAGACGATGGGATACGCAAACTGGTGAACGATCATTACAATCTGCTTTCACAGAGTGCAGTGAAAGACCTTTTTCCGCAGGATGAAGCCGGGTTGGAAAGAGCCAAAAAACATTCATCCGATTTTTTCATCCAGATTTGCGGCGGCCCCATGTATTTCAGCAAAAATCGTGGAAAACCCATGTTGTTTAAACGGCACCTTCCGCATAAAATTACGGCAGAAGCCCGCCAGGTGTGGCTCGAATGTTACAAAACCGCTCTTCAGAAATGTGATTTACCCAACGAGGTTCTCCGTTCTTTCTGGAACTACCTCGATGTATTTTCAATATGGATGGTGAACACATAAAAAAACAACAAAAATAGCTGCCCGCCAATATAAACGCTGCCATGTGTAAACAATTCCGTGTTCAACCCTGTTAAAAAGCAGTAAACAAAGGAAGTCATCAATTAAAACGTACAACAATGAAATTTATACATTTGATTCTGATTGTGGTTGCTTTTACCGGATT
>JAFGDX010000238.1 GCA_016931875.1 Prolixibacteraceae bacterium | reverse complement strand
TCGGAAGTCCGGAAAACCGAACCGATGTTGTTGCAGCTTCTGATATTATCAAGTATTACTGTTAGTGGTGTTTTCGGAATTTTTTTGTATTCATCCGCCGTTAAACGGTTTAGTTCGCTGTTTCGTAATTTTCGCATTCAACTATTTTTTTTCGCGATGAGACCTGGCTGTTTTACCAGTTTACGCCGGCACGCCGCACCGGCATGGTCATACACCGGGCGCCGCCGCCACCGCGAGCCAGCTCCGATCCGGCAATGGTAACCACACATTTTTTATAATCGTCAATAGATACTTTGCCTTCCGTCAAATCGGTTGCTTTTAACACTTCAAAGCCATTTTTGTGCAGTTCTTCCACAGTGTGCACATTACGTTCGTAGCCAACTACTTTTCCGGGAGCCAGCGCAAAAAAGTTGGCGCCGCTGTGCCACTGTTCGCGTTCCTGCACCCACAAATCTCCTTTTCCTCCGCAGGAAACGGGTTTTAAATCGATGCCCAGTTTTTTTAATGCAGCCGGAATATTGGGTTCTTCACCAATGGTGTCCACTTTCCCGTTTTCAATTTGAATGTGAATGGTGCGGAAACGGCTGGTTCCGAAAATAACCGGATCGTACACCATGCAGCTGTCAACATCCAAAAAAGTAAAAATCATGTCGAGATGGATAAATGATTCGGGCGTGGCCGGCAGTTCCTGAACGATAATATGATGACGTTCTTTTTTGTGTTGTTTGATGTGTTCAATAATAAAATCGATTCCCTGTGTGCTGGTTCGCAATCCGGTTCCAATCACAAAAACATCGGGGCGGGCCACCTGAAAATCACCACCTTCAATTTTTATCTGGGCATTTTTTATAATGCTGCTTTTATTGTTGAGCGGATTTACCACCTGGGTTTCAAAAACCGGGTGGTGTTTAAAAATGGCATCCATAATCAGTGTTTCGCGTTCGCGAACCGGGTTGGCCATTTTCCCGATCAGCATCGACTGGTTCATTCCCATGGCCGAGTCGCGCGTGAAAAACAGGTTATGCAACGGCCGCAGTAAAAAACGCTCGTTGTTCAGGTAATTGGTAAGGTTGTTTTTTTCAATAACCAAACCTTCAATCAGCAAGTCAGCCAGTTCGGTTTCGTTGTGCTGAACCAGTTCGTTTTCGAGCCCTGCAATTTGTTCATGGGCGCAAACCTCTTTTAAAAGTTGTTCCTTGCACGCATTGTTTTTCAAAATATCAGTCAGCAGTGTTTTTACTTCAAAAACCTGGGTTATTTTTCGCAAAACACCCACCATTTGCGCATATTCCCTCGACGCAATCGACAGGTTTAAAATGTCACTGTACAACGCACGTTCCGCATTTTCCGGAGTCATATTTTCAACTTCCGAACCCGGGGTATGAACAACCACACCTTCCAACTTGCCAATTTCAGAATTTATACTGGTTTGCATCTTTGTTTTTCGTTTTTATTTTATAGGAAGCAAAGATATAAACTTTGTTTTTGTGATAATTGAAAAATAAATTATTCGTTCTACTTTTACACGCAACAAAGGATATGGCAAGAAAAATAATATACATATCGATAATTATCATTCTGTTTGTTTTTCCGGCAGAGGGGCAGGAACGCGATACGGCAAACCGTGTGATTGGGTTGGTTGAAAATGGAGACACCATTATTTACAGAAAACTGGATGAGGTAACCATTATTCCAAAAGACCTGAACAGGCGGCAGCAACGAAGATATACGCGGCTGGTGGCCAAAGTAAAAAAAGTGTATCCGCTGGCGGTGGAAGCGCGCCAGCTTTTGAAAGAATACGAGCCCCGCTACAATGCGTTGGAGGATCAGCGCGACCGGAGAAAACTGATGAAAGGCCTGGAAAAACAATTGCTTGACAAACACAAGGAGGAGTTGAAACGGTGGTCGATTTCGGATGGAAGATTGCTGTTGAAACTCATAAACAGGGAAACGGAACGAACTCCTTACAGTATTATCCAGGATTTCAGAGGCGAATTCAGTGCCGTGTTCTGGCAGGGAATTGCGCGCCTGTTTAAAAATAACCTGAAAGATGAGTACGATCCGTACGGTGAAGACCGCATGCTGGAAGAGATTGTAACCCTGGTTGAAATGGGATATTACGGGCCAATTTAGCTTTTTATGAATACAAATCTGAGAACTTTTATTGCCATCAAAATAAACCCGGCTCCAAAACTGCTGGAGGTGACTGCACGTTGCAGGGAACTTTTTGAAAACGAGGCGATAAAATGGGTCGGAAGTGACAATCTGCATCTTACATTGAAGTTTTTGGGCGAAACTTCAGAAAAACAAGTTCAGGAAATAACAACCAGCCTGGAAAACAGGGCTGCGCAGGTTTCACCTTTTTCACTTCAGCTGAAGGGGTTGGGGTATTTTGAATCGGGGCGACAGCCAAAGGTGTTGTTTGCCGGTGTACAGGAATGGGAAGAAATGAAAACTCTGGCACAAAAAATTGACGAAGATGTAAGTCCGCTTGGTTTTGCGAAAGAAAAACGCAAGTTTAATCCGCATTTAACCCTGGGACGAATAAAATTTCTGAAAGATAAAAAGCGGTTTTATTCGTTTGTGGAAAAGTATAAAAACATTG
>JAFGDX010000237.1 GCA_016931875.1 Prolixibacteraceae bacterium | reverse complement strand
GGTTAACGGCGGATTGTGTGCTTCTGTTATTTTTGAAAGGAGTTTTTCCCCGCCAAAACTTAACTGAAAAGCGGCGCCCACATCTTCGGGCGGACAGGTATAATATACGGTTACTTCAAAATCGCCGCCGGCAAGTACTTCGGCGTCCCAGGTAATGCTGTCGGCGGTTGTGGTCCATCCGGTAAAAAAAGTACAGTTCGGATGGCGGTTGGAGCGCCGGATGTTTCCGTGGGGTGTCCCGTCGCGGGCAGGAATTTGTGTCCACACATAATCCGGATGTGCGATGGTAAACGGGCGGTTGTCGGTTTCCGGAAGTTCGGCCAGCGCATCTATTTCCCAGTTTTCTCTGGCTGTTTTTAGTTGCATGGTAATTTCCGGATATGTTGCTGAAACATCGGTGTTTTGCCCCGGATCGTTTTCCATATCAAACAGTTTTCCATCTGAATCGAGCCGGTATTTCTGGCTGCGCACACTGGTTCTTTTCCCCCAGTGGTTAAAAATAAACCGGTCGTTCCATTGGGGATTTTCCTCCGTTATCAGTGGTTTCAAACTTGTGCCGTCCAGTGGTTTTTGTGGAAGGTTTTCAATTCCTGTCAGGTCGGCCAATGTAGGCAGCAAATCAACGGCGGAAGCGATGGTTGTGATTTTTTTCCCGGATTGAATTTTTCCCGGCCACTTTATTATCAGCGGAGAGCGCACTCCGCCTTCGTCGGTCGACCCCTTGCGCCCTTTCATTCCGTCGTTCCATCGCCAGCCGTTGGGGCCGTTGTCTGAAAAATAAAGAACGATGGTGTTTTCCGAAAGATTCAGTTCCTCCAGTTTTTGGATGATTTTGCCAACATTGTAGTCAATGTTTTCGCACATGGCAAGCGCTGCTTTGGTATGCTGAATGTTTTCGAGTTGCGGATTCCGGTGATGCATTTCCAGTTCTTTGTTTTCAAAGCGGTTCCAGTATTCATCGGGAACCTGCATGGGCGAATGTGGCGTGTTGAACGGCAGGTAAAGAAAAAACGGGTTTTCCTTGTTCCTTTCAATAAAACGGAGGCCGTGGCTGGTTAAATCGTCGATGATAAAACCCTGGCCTTTTACAATTTCGCCGTTGTGTTCCAGCATGGGGCTGAAATAATTCCCCCAGTGACCCGAGCAAAATCCGTAGTAATCGTCAAATCCGCGGGCATTGGGATGATACGGAGGCTGCATGCCGTTGTGCCATTTTCCGTAGGCTGCAGTTTGATAGCCTGCATTTTTGAATACTTCGGCAATGGTGGTTTCATCCACATCGAGCCTTTCACCCCCTGCCGAGGTGGAGTACACACCTCCGCGAACATGGTATCGTCCGGTTAAAAATTCGGCGCGGGTGGGCGAGCAAACCGGGCACACATAAAAGCGGTCGAAAAATGCGCCGCTTTCTGCCAGCCGATCGATATTGGGCGTGCTGATATTGGTGTTGCCCGTAAAATGTAAATCGCCCCAGCCCTGATCGTCTGAAAGAATAACAATAATATTCGGAGGTTGCGGTTGCTGTTCCTTTATACAGGCATTTAAAAAAAGAAACAGAAAAAGGATGAGTATAAGCCGGTTCATAGTTGTTTGTTTTAGTGAACCGAAAATAGAGAAAAAGCACCACTATTCCTAAAACAAACAGGGAATCAAAGCAGAAGTGGTTTGCCAAATGTTTCCGAAATAAAATAGCAAAAATTCACCCATTTTTGAAAAGCAGTTCAATTAGGGCTGTCCGGTTGATGGTTCCCGCTTAAACCATAATGCTGTCATTATTGCTTTCTGTCGGCTCCCTGACGTTCAATCATCCATCCCGGATATTCGGGTGCCAGTTTACTCACTTCGTCCAGCTGGACTAGTTCATCGTCGGTAAACTGAACATTCACAGAATTCAGGTTGTCGTCAAGCTGATGCGGTTTGTTTGCCCCGATAATTACCGAAGTAACAGCGGGTTGATGCAGCAGCCAGGCCAGTGCAATTTGTGCTACAGTAACCTGTTTGGCTTCTGCCATTTTTTGCATCACTTCAATAATGTTAAAGGCTTTGTTTTTGTTTACCGGAGGAAAATCAAAATTTAACCTGCGGCCGCCTTCTTCCGATTCGGTGTTGCGGTTGTATTTCCCGCTCAGCAGGCCACCGGCAAGCGGGCTCCAAACCATCAACCCTATTTTCTGGTCGAGCAGGAGCGGGACAATTTCACGTTCCAAATCACGGCTGGCAATGGTGTAGTACGCTTGTAACGAAACAAATTTGCTCCAGTGGTTTTGTGCTGAAATTCCCAGCGCCTTCATTAGGTGCCATGCGGCCAGGTTGCTGCAGCCAATGTAACGCACTTTCCCGCTTTTTACAAGCAGTTCAAGCGCATCGAGCGTTTCTTCAAAGGGCGTTGCCGAATCAAAACCATGGATCTGATACAAATCGATGTAATCCATATTCAACCGTTTCAGGCTTTCGTCGGCCTGTTGCAGGATGTGTTTTTTTGTTAGTCCTGAATTGTTTGGGCCTTCCCCCATTTTGCCGCGCACTTTGGTGGCAATCACCAAATCATCGCGTTTGAGCCCGAGGTCGCGAATGGCCTGCCCGGTCATTTGTTCGCTCAAGCCTTCACTGTACACATTGGCCGTGTCAATAAAATTAATGCCTCCCTCAACGGCCTGTTTCATCAGCGCGTTTACCTGTTCCTGCGGCAGTGTCCCAATGGCGGTCCACATTCCGCGGCCACCAAAAGTCATTGTGCCCATACAAAGTTCTGATACTTCCAAACCTGTGTTTCCTAAAAAATTGTATTTCATAATTTTTGAATTTTAGCCGTTGTAAGTTACAAATCTTTACCGGGTGTGTGTTTCAAAAAAAACATCAAAAGTGCACAACACAAGATTCAATTTTAGTGTTTCAGGATATAAATTTGGTTTAATTTTTTGTTGGTTTCTTAAGCAAAACATTTGTTTATGATTATGGTTCAACTCAAACCGGTGGAAATACCACCGTTTCTGTTTTTGGTATAATCTGCTGTGCCCGGCGAATGAAACCTAACAACACCCGGGCTTTTTATGAAATATGTAATTTTGCGTTAATACACGTCCGCCAGAAACCGGCCTTTGCTTTTCATTTGCTGCCAGTAATTTTCCGTTTCGGCAGGTGTAAAATCTCCTTCTTTTGAAATGATTGTTTTAAAGGCTGCTTTGGCCTCTTTTCCAATGGTTCGTTTATTTCCGCAAAGGTAAACCACCGCATTCCCCTGGTCTATCCATTCAAAAATTTCACGGCTGTTTTCGAGCAGGAGATGCTGAACATATTTTTTCTCTTTTTGATCGCGGGAAAAGGCAAGATTCATTTTTGTGAGTACTCCCGAACGATGGAACTGTTGTATTTCGTCGCCATACAAAAAGTGGGAGGCGGCATGCCGGTCGCCAAAAAAAAGCCAGTTTTTTCCTTTTGCCCTGCAATGTTGCCGTTCCTGTAAAAAGGCCCGGAAAGGGGCAATTCCTGTGCCGGTTGCAATCATTATTACCGGAATACGTCCATCTTCGGGCAGGCGGAATCTGGTGTTGGGTTCATAAAACAGCGGAATACTGTCGCCCACTTTTGTTCTGTCGTTCAGGAAAACGGAACAAACACCGCGGTGTTGGCGCTGGTTTAAGGTGTAGTCGATAATTCCGGCCGTAAGGTGTAATTCGCCCGGAGACACCAGCGGGCTTGAAGCCACCGAATAGAGGCGTGGCGAAAGTTTTCGCAACGTGGAGAGAAACGCTTCGGGGCCCAGTTCACCTGGGAAAAGTGTCACCATGTCGGTGATGTCGTGTCCCTGGCAAAACTGTTCCAACTCCGTTTTATTACCGGTTAGTTTTTGCAGTGCCTTATTCCCCGAGAGCTCTGCATATTTTTTTACTACCAGCGGGGTTACCAGTGTAATTTCCACATCGTTTAACAAAACTTCCTTTAGCAAGCGTGTTTTTCCGTTTATTTGTACGGGCATGGCGCCTTTCCAGCCCAGCGCCTGTAACAATTTATCGACCAATGGCCTTGAATTGGAAGCGTAAATACCAAAGGAGTCGCCCGGATGAAAAGGGGTGTTCAGGTTTTTTACTGAAAGTGAAAAGTGATAAACCGCTTTTTCACTTTTTTCCGGGGTCAGCAATTTTTTTTCCAGTATTTCGGCATAATGTACATTGCTGTGTTTGGATGTGCGTTTGTTCATTTTAAAGACAAATTCCTTTTTGCCGTTTAGTTTTTCCGGATGAAGGATTTTTTGGAAGGCGGAAACCGCGTTGTACACCCATTTCCGGGCGTTTTCCTCATAGTCGATGTCACATTCCACCAGCGGGCTGATTTCTTTTGCGCCAAGTTTTAAAAGTTGCTTTCTGAAGTCGTGGCCCGTTTTACAATAATCTTTATAACTGCTGTCGCCTAATGCCAGTACACTAAACTTTACCCCTTTCATCAGTGGCATTTCGCGGCTGTGCACATAATTATAAAAGTTTTCAACCACCGCAGGCGGATCACCTTCGCCGTGTGTGCTTACGGCAATTAGCAAATTTTTGAACTGCCTTACTTTCGCCGGGTGAACCGATTTCATATCCAAAAGTTCAGTTTTTATTCCCAGGTGTTTTGCATATTCCCAGGCAAGCCGTGCTGCCGATTCGGAATTTCCCGTTCGGCTACCGAAAAGAATATGAAGGGTTTGTACAGGCAGGGGCTTGTTTCTGATTACCGGGGTCTCCGGCGTGGTATTGACTTTTGTACGCATTGTTGTGATTTTAATTTTGCAACTGTTTTATTTGAAAAGCTTGCTACCGGTCTCCGGTTTAATTCAATGAAGCATCGTTTATCGCCGGTTTTACCAATTCTGTTTTCACTTCTTCCAGTTGGGTAAGCCAGGTTGCCTTTTCGCTGTATTTCATAAAAAACGGCTGGAATGTTTTTTTGTGGTCGCGGTGACGGACATATTGAATTATAAAATATTTATCGCCGGTTACCGGATTCCCGGAAACCCCCATTATCTGTGCTTTTCCCATAGCTGCTGACATTACCGGCCCGGTAACGGTTTTGGCAAAACTGCCTGTTTCTTTTATCGCATCCTGGTAAATTTGATAAACTTCGGCAAGCGGAATTTCAAAATAATTGTAAGGCCCGGTTTCCCTTTCAATAAACATGTAGTATGGGATTAACCCGAGGCTTACCTGTTTTTTCCACATGGCCGACCAAGTTTGGGCACTTTTGTTAATGTGATTCAGAACCGGGGCCTGGGTGCGGATTTCGGCGCCGGTTTGCCGGATGTTGTAAATGGCTTCCTGAACCACCGGGTTGTCCAGTTCATTGGGGTGATTAAAATGAGCCATAAAAGCCAGGTGGAAATCACTGTCGGTTATGCGTTTAAATAAATCCAGCAGGTCCTGCGCTTCTTCACTAAAAGCCGGAAGAAAGGCAAACGGCCAGTAGGTAAGCGATTTGGTGCCAAACCGGATGTTACGCAGGTTTTTTAAATTGGCTGTTTTTAGTGCATCAAAATATTTTGCTATGGTGGCCGGGTCCATAATCAGCGGATCGCCGCCCGTAAATAAAATTTCATTTATGTCGGGGTTGCGGCGGATGTATTCAGCTACCTTTTCAATTTCGCGCATCGAAAATTTTATATCGAGTTCTTTTACAAACTGCGGCCAGCGAAAACAAAATGTGCAATGGGCATGGCAGGTTTGCCCCTGACTGGGGAAAAACAAAACAATATCGCGGTATTTATGCTGAACGCCCTTTAGTTGTTCGCCGTCGAGCACCGGAATATTGGTCATTTGCCGGGCCGGGTGCGGGTTCATGTCCATTCTTATTCCAAAAATAAGTTGATTTATTTCGCTGGTTGCGTGGTTGTTGTCAATGGCGTGTTTTAATTTTTCATAATGTTCCCGTCTGAGCATATTTTTGTTCGGGAAGTTAAGGATATATAACGGGTCTGTTTTATAGTTTTCCCAGTCAATCAGATAGTCAACCACATAATTGTTTGTTTTGAACGGAATAACCTTCGAAACAATATCAATCTCTTTTCTTACACTGGCAGGCAAATATTTTATGTATTCAATTTCCCTGAAATTTTTGGTGTTGTATGTAATAAATTTCATAGCTGTGTATGTTTAATTTTCGTGAATAAGAAATGTGGGATGGCTCTTAAAATATCGAAAAAATTTATAACTCGCAACTTTTACTTCGATTTTATCGATTATTGTGATATGAAACGGGAGGAGAAAATGGTTTGGCAAATGGTTTTACGTTCAATTTTTTTGTGGTTGCATATGGTACGAGTGAAACCGTTTGCTTTATAAAACGTTATTCAAGTAGTATTTTTATAAATAGAGGTACTATTTCGGAAAAAAGCGGATGCATCCCGAATTTAAAGCATTAGTATAAGTTGTATTTATGTGTATATAAAATTTATAAATAAAAATTATTTTAAATTTGTTACAGAACATCAAAATTAATAAACATGGAAAATAACTCACAACCGGGCATGTCAGCCTACAAAAGCAATGATGAAAGCAAATGTCCTGTACCTCACGCTCATATGAAAGGCACATCCAATCGCGACTGGTGGCCCAATAAGTTGAATGTGAATATTTTGCGTCAGCATTCTTCAAAATCAAACCCGATGGGGAAAGATTTTAACTATGCAAAGGAGTTTCAGAGCCTCGATTTGGCAGCGGTGAAAAAAGATCTCACCGATTTGATGACCGACTCGCAAGATTGGTGGCCGGCTGATTTTGGCCATTACGGGCCGCTTTTCATCCGGATGGCGTGGCACAGTGCCGGGACCTACCGTGTTACCGATGGCCGTGGCGGAGGAGGTACGGGAAACCAGCGTTTTGCACCGCTGAACAGCTGGCCCGATAATGTGAGCCTTGACAAGGCACGCCGTTTGCTTTGGCCAGTCAAACAAAAATACGGCAAAAAGCTCTCCTGGGCCGATTTGATGATTCTGGCCGGGAATGTTGCCCTTGAGTCGATGGGCTTTAAAACCTTTGGCTTTGCCGGCGGGCGTGAAGATATCTGGGAACCCGAAGAAGATATATACTGGGGCTCGGAAGGCGAATGGCTGGAAAACCAGCG
>JAFGDX010000236.1 GCA_016931875.1 Prolixibacteraceae bacterium | reverse complement strand
GAGGTGGTTAAAATGAATACATTACTGGGGAATTATGCCGACAATAAATCGAAAATAATTCCGGTAAAAGTGCATCGGTCAAAGTTAATTTATGATGCTGAACACAAATATCTCATTGGTCCTCATTTGTTTGGAAAAGACAGCACCGCTTACTGGAAAAATTTTGACTGGCATAAGGCTTCGGAGGCAGGGATGGAAAAAGCAGGTCTCGAATTTAGCGGGAAATATGATTTTGCCGAAACCGAAATGTCATGGCCCATCAATCATATGGTGGCGCCAATGAACGAGTCGCTGCAATGTGCTGACTGTCATGCCCAAAACAGCAGGATTGCGGCTTTGAACGATTTTTATCTGATTGGGCGCAACCGCAACCGGACGCTCGATTATCTGGGTATTGCCATAATTCTTTTTTCAATTGCCGGGGTAAGCATTCATTCTGTATTGCGCATTATAAAAAACAATAAAACTACACATTCAAATTAAAAAAACTGAACAATGAAAAAAGCAACATACATCTACCGGGGTTTCGAACGTTTCTGGCACTGGAGCCAGGCTTTGCTTATATTTTTTCTGGCGCTCACCGGATTTGAAATGCACGGTTCATTTAAAATTTTTGGGTTTGAGAATGTAGTGCGATGGCACAATATTGCGGCCTGGGCGTTTTTGGTGTTAATTGTGTTTGCCATTTTCTGGCATTTTGTGACTGGCGAATGGAAACAATACATCCCGACAACAAAATTTATAAAAGCCCAGATTGAATATTACCTTACTGGTATATTTCGGGGGGCGCCGCACCCCACTCATAAAACCGTTTACAACAAGTTTAACCCCCTGCAGCGCATTATTTATCTGGGGTTGAAATTGCTGGTGATTCCAACACAGGTGCTTACCGGCATTTTTTATATGGCCTATATTTATCCCAACGAGACACTTCATGTGCAGGGATTGTCAGTTTTTGCCATCATCCATACCTTTGGCGCGTTTTTGCTGATAGCTTTTGTAATTGCCCATGTTTATCTTACAACCACAGGCGATACGCCACTTTCAAGCATAAAAGCGATGATTACCGGCTGGGAAGTCGTTCATACCGACGAAAGGGAAGAGCGGAAGAAAAATCTGCAAAAGGCAGTTGACAAAAGTGTTGCAGGATATTATCGTCTTGACAGGAATGGAAACATTGTGGATGTTAACGATGCGTGGCTCAGAATGTATAAATGTTCTGACCGCTCTGAAATTATTGGCCTTCATTTTTCAACTACACGCAAACCCGAAGAGTTGGAAAGACTTACCATACAGGTAAACGATGTTTTGAAGGGGAATGTAATTACAGGAGCCAGGGTACAAAGAAAATGTATGGACGGGAGTGTTGGGTATCATATTCTTTCTGCAAATCCTGTTGTTGAGAACGGAGAGGTAACCGGAATGGAGGGGTTTGTCCTTGATGTAACAAATTCTGTCAATGAAGCTTCCGAAAGCACTGCGGATTCGTAGCAGCCGGATTGACCGGCAGAATTGAAAAATGCAACAGGTGGCAAGAGAAAAATTTATTCGTGGGACTCAGATTTCAGGAGTGATCGAACTGAAATTTGTTAGTCGAACAATCCCGATGAAATCGGAGGGTATAATACCCGCAGCTCCGCTGAGGAATAAGTTTCCAAAGCTTGCTTTGGGGTTTCATACCCGTTGATTGCGTCGGTCAGAAATTTTGAATAAGCAGGGTGGTAATTTCCATCAGGTTTTCTTCCCATTCCGGGTTGAGCGGCCACATTTCAATAATTTCGCCATCAATTTCTTCGGCAAAAACACGGGCCTGCTCGCGGTCGAGGTCGCTTTGGATGTAAATTACTTTGATGCCTTCCTCGCGCGCCAGGGTTACCAGTTCGGTCATGCGCTGTGGAGTGGGTTCTTTTCCGCCGGGTTCGAGTGAGTATTGAATCAGTCCGTATTCCCGTGCAAAATACGAAAGACTGGGATGAAACATGATAAAGTGCCTGCCCTTAAAATCCTGTAGTTCTGTTCTGATTTCACCATCCAGTTTATCAATTTCTTCAACAAAGCTGGTCAGGTTTTCCTGATATTCATCTTTCTTTTCGGGATTCAGCAACAACAATTCGTCGGTTATACGTCCGGCCATTTGTTTGACCAGTTTTGGCGACAACCAGATATGCGGATTAATTCCGGCAGTTTTGTTCTTTTCGCCCGAAGGAAGGTGTTCATCGCTGATTAAATCCAAACCTTCCGCAAGATTCACCACTTTCATATTTTGGTTGGCTTGTTCAATTTTTTCTTTCCATGAATACTCAAATCCAATATAGCCAATCCGAAACCAGATTTCCGATTGCGCAATATCTTTGAGTTGAGAGGGCAAAAGCGTAAAGTCTGCCGGACTTGCCCCGGGCGGCAACAATACATTTACCTTAAAATCGTCCCCTGCAATTTTTTCAATAAACGTTTTTTGCGGTAAAATACTTACCGTTATTACTGGTTTTCCTTTTTCCGCGCTTTTGTTTTTTTGTGACTGACAGGAGAAAAACAGAACTGAAATAATAATGAAGAAGATTTTAGTTTTCATAAAATTAAAACAGGTTTTTTGTTGCTTTGTTTTACACGGCGTTGACTATTGTTTGCGCAATTTCAAAAGGAAATCCCATTACCACTTCGTTGGGAGCAATGCCTCCGGATTTTCGCGATTCGGGGCAACCAAACGACAAGCTTACCCTGTTGTTTTGGTAGCAACTGGAAAATACATTCCCGCAAACCGACAAAAGCGAGAACGATGAAACAAAGGGTTGGATTTCATTTTTAGCCAGCACGTGTATTATTTTTGTAACCATTCCGGGCAGAAGATAAACAATATATAAATCGGGTTGTATTTTTTGTTCCATAATTTTGCTCATTCCCAAAAATACAGTATCAATTTTTGTTGATTTGGAAATTTTGCCAAGTGCATTTTCGATAAACGGAACCGGGATTTTATTGTTTTCAGAAATGATACGGGCCAGCGCAACATCATCGTTATCAAAACCCAAACTTCTCCTTGCGCCCGGGCAGCCAAGGTTTTCGTCTACAAGTTTTACGGGCTCGCGAAAGGAATAATTTACGGCTTCGCAAAATTTAAAAGGGCGCGTAGGTTGGTAAAATGTTCCTGGCAACCGCCTGTTTACGCAAATGGCCGTACATTTGGGCCCCAGCTTCGTTTTTAATTGCTCAATCATTTTAAAATAATTTTCAGTTTGAAAAATCATTTTTTATATAACAGGCTGATAATGGGCTTTTCGCTTTACAAAACGGCTTCATGTGGGTTTATCACGTTGTCGTTGTTGTTTTCTGTTCCGGTTCATAAGTACTGGTTTAATTTTAATTTATAACTCAAAACGGCCATCGTTTACCGCATTGTTTATTTTGTGTTTCGAATTTGTAAGCCAGCCCGTTGCGATTTGTTCTGTGGCCTCAAAATCAGGAATGTACGGTTTGATGTCAAGCAGGGGAGTACCGTCTAAAATATCCACGTTTTCAATTTCAAGGATATTTTTATTCCGGTTAACAAGTTTTACAACCGACACTCCAACAGGATTGGGTCTGAAGGGTGCGCGTGTAGAAAATACGCCGTGTTTGTTTTCATCAAGAAATGGTTTTACCTGCAATTGAAATCCTTCCGAACGATGGAAATAATAAATCAGTATGAGGTGTGAAAACCCTTCAATATCAAGTAATCCGTCCTCAAACTGCGGGAAAAGTTCAACACGGCCTTTTTTCCCTTTTGCTGAAGCCGGTTGTATGGGAGTTCCCCTGGGTTCTGTATAAGCGGAATAAATAATTCCTATTGGTTGAAATACAATATTTTCCATAAAGCCGAAATCGCAGGAGGTTACGAATAGGTCATTTTAAATACAATTTCCTCGGCAGCCCTGATAATGGGGTTGTTTACCGGCGAGGAAGTCAGCAACGGATGTGTACCTACCTGGTAGGAGATCAGCTCGAAAACAGTTACCGATTTTTGAATGGCCAAACTGATGATATTGATGATTTCGCCGGCAGATTTGCCACCCCAGGCTTCACCTCCCAAAATGCTTCCGTCAACGGGTGAAGCATAAAGTTTAACGGTTAAGTTGCTCATTCCGGGCAGTCCTCCGGGATGTCTGTCGGGTGAGGAAAATTTGGCCGATATCAGGTCGATTCCCGAATCACTTGCATTTTTTTCGTTGGCACCGGCGGCGGCCATTGCCAGCCCGTTTATTTCAGTGGAAAATACACCCAATGTTCCTGCTGTGCATTTTTTAATCCGAATTCCAAAAATATTATGCCCCAAAGTGCGGGCTTCGGCTGTTGCTGTTGACGCCAGTTTAATAACATCACTTCTGCCTGTGAGAAACCCAAAGCTTTGTGCACAATCACCCACAGCACTGATATCTTTTACTGTTGTTCGTCCGTAATTATCTACATGAATATCGCCAAAACGGTTCAATTCAAGGCCCGATTCTTTTGCCAGTTGCGAATTGGCCCTGTATCCTATGGAAAGGATAACTGCATCGGCTTCAATTTTGTTCCCGTCGGAAAGCACCACGTGTTGAACGGTATTGTTTTCGCCGGTAAGTTCTTTTACCAGGGTTGAAGTCATTACCTTTACGTTGGTTTTTTTAAGGGCTTCGGTGGCAATGGCGCTTAATTCGGGTGAAAAAGCTTTTGAAAAACAGAGAGGTTCACTTTCAATAAGGGTAATGTTCATGTTTGAAGCGGCCATTTGTTCGGCTACTTCGGCCCCGATAAAACCACCACCCACAATAACCACGTTTTTAAACCCGCTGATTTTTGATGTCAGTTCATCGATGTAGGTAAAACTCTTTTTTATATAAAACACGTTCCGAAGATCATTTCCCGGTATAAATACAGGTACAACCGGCTGAGAACCGGTGGCAAAAACCAGTTTGTCGTAACTAAATTCTTCACCCGATTTAACGGCAACCGTTTTTGCTGATTTGTCAACTCCTACCGCAGAATCGACGATTACTTCCCCGCCCAAATCGACAAAGGGTTTGGGACCCATTTTGTTTTTTTCGGCATCGTTGCCCAGCAAATTAAAAATATATGGTATTCCGCAAGGCACAAGGCCATCAGCTTCTTCCTTGATCATCAGCACACTTTTCTCCTTGAAGAATTTTTTTACCGTAATTCCGGTTACAATGGCAGCCGGTCCGCCGCCAATAATAATTACATCATACTTTTTCATGGTCGTTATTTTTTATAATTGTATTACTTAATAAATAGCTCCAACCGGGCATTCATTCGCACAAATACGGCAGTTGGTACATTTAATTTCTTCTATAATAGCTCTCCCGTCAGTCAAAGAAATTGCTTCAACCGGGCACACTTCAACACAGTTTCCGCACCCGGTGCAGAGTTCAGTATTTACTTTGGGGGGAGTAAATGTTTTTGATTTTGCTTTGCCTGAATTTGATATTGCTGAATGAGAGTTATTCTGGCTGCGGGTTAACGGAACGTGGCACACCGGGCACAAAAAATTACGACAGGGTCTTCCCTTTACGTGAATAGTGGAATATCCACATCCGGAACAAATACAAAGTTCATCTTCTGCACAGGAGGTTCTTTGCTGAAATTGATTGTGTCTTGAACGCCTGCCTCTCATTCTGTCTTAATTATCATTATTCATCTTGCATTTCTTTAATTTCAAACATATTTTCGCTTTTATCCCATATAAAATAAGTGTCACTTTCCTTCTTCTTTTTTACCTGTGTTTTATAGCCCTGTTCAATTGCTTTTTTATAAATGACATGAGCCTCCCGGTAGGACAGGCAAACGTGGGAGAAGCGCTTTTTTTCTATTTCGCGGCTTATAAAAATTTCGAAATGTAAAGTTGGGAGCGCCATCATATATACCTCTGCAATTTCATTGGTGTTAAAAATTGTTTGGGCTGTTTCCCTGTTTATCGAAAAATGGTTTTGAACCGCAAACCGCAATACATTTTGGTAGAAATTTTCAATCTCATCCGGAGAATGAATTGTTATGGCAACATGAAGAAGCATTTTTTTGTAATTTTAATAAACAAAATTAAATAAACTTTTGTTCAATTAAAAATAAAAACTATTTAGAATTTGAACCATGATTGAAGTTTTTGTTTCCACATTAAAACAAGCACTGATGATTACTGCATTTGTGCTTTTTATGATGGTTGTAATCGATTATATCAATGTTCAGAGCCGGAATCTTTGGGCAAATAAATTACAACAATCGCCTGTTTTGCAAATTATTGTTGCTGCAATTCTTGGAATTACGCCCGGTTGCCTGGGGGCTTTTACTGTTGTTTCGTTATACACCCACCGAATGATGGGGTTGGCCGGTTTGGTAACGGTTATGATTGCTACCTCGGGCGATGAGGCATTTGTAATGTTTGCATTGTTTCCGGGAAAGGCGTTTTTGCTGCAGTTTATTTTATTGGGAATCGCCATTCTGGCAGGTTTTCTGGTTCACCTGTTTGCCAGGAACAAAGAGGTAGCCGGAGCACACGGATTTGTTGTGCACCAGCATGAAAAATGCAAATGTTTTGAAAAAACGGAAATTATCCCGCAGCTCAAAAGAATTTCTTTTGAAAGGACAGTGCTGGTCCTGTCGTCGGCAATTTTTGTTGTGCTTTTGCTGGCTGGGGTAATTGGCCCGAACAGCTGGAACTGGAAGAGAATTATATTCCTTGCCGGAGGATTCTTCCTGCTGTTTGTTTTTGTAACATCGCCAGAACACTTTCTGAAAGACCATCTCTACAATCACATCATAAAAAAACACCTTTTGCGAATTTTCCTCTGGACCTGGGGCGCTTTTGTTGTGCTTTATTTTGTGCAGTCGAACCTCGAACTAAGCAACATAATTCAAAACAATCCCTACTGGATTTTGCTTGTTGCGGTGCTGGTGGGGCTAATTCCCGAGTCGGGGCCACATTTGTTGTTTGCAACTCTTTTTTCACAAAACCTGTTGCCTTTCAGTATTCTAATTGCCAATTCAATTGTGCAGGACGGGCACGGAATGTTGCCTTTGCTTGCAGAATCGGGAAAGGATTTTCTGAAAGTCAAAATTATTAATTTGATTGTTGGCCTGGTGGTTGGATTTATTCTTTTGAAAACAGGAATATAAAATTATTATTCTCCGGGGTGACCCAAAAACCGGATAAATTAAAACTTACAAATAAATGAACATTTGTTTGAATTAATTGTTAATTTTGTAGGTAGTTTGAAT
>JAFGDX010000235.1 GCA_016931875.1 Prolixibacteraceae bacterium | reverse complement strand
GAATTTATGATTCCGCGTATGTCGCCGCCATGTCGCCCGTCGCGGTCGGAACGGTCGGGTTTTTCTTTGGTGCCTTCCACCCAATCGTTGTCCGGATTTCCGTTTACAAACCGGTCGGGGGTAATCAGGTAAATTACATCCGAGCTGTTAAAACCTTGTCTGGTTTGCGAACCTTTTTCGCGGGCTTTTAATTCATAATTATAAGTGTCAGTAATTTTTCCATTTTGTTTAAACTGAATTTCGAAGTTGCCCGGGCGAACATTTTTTGCCAGCTTTAAATCAATAAACAGGTAATTCGGGTTCTGAACCTTTGAAACTGACACCAGTTCTACTCCCGGATATTCCAGAAACACTTCGGATGAAGCGATGTTTTCACCATGAACCATCAGTTGCAGGTCGGGCGATTTCATACCGGCCCACCAAAACAGGGGTTCCACCCGTTCAATATTCCCATTTTGAGCGAAGGAATTATGAAACAAAATGAGAATAATCAGTGATACAAATATTTTTTTCATTCTATTATTTCTTTGATAAATTCTTGTTTGCTTTTTTTGTTCAACACATATTCATCTCCCCAAACTACAAGTGGAACAGAAACCGCGGAAAAGTTGGTTATTATGAGTTGGTCTTTTTTGATTTCAAAACACAGGTGAGCCCCCCGAAAATCAACGCGAAAAGTATATGATTTCCACTTCCCCGGAATAAACGGATTCAGAATCAATTTGTCATTTACCACTCTCAGTCCGCCAAAACCCATTACTATAGCCATCCATGTTCCGCCCATGCTGGTTATGTGCAAGCCGTCATCAGTGTCGTTGTTGTAATCATCCAAATCGAGGCGGGCCGTTCGCAAATACATTTGGTACGACTTTTCGAGATAGCCTATTTTTGCAGCCAGAATGGAATGAATGCAGGGTGAGAGCGACGATTCGTGGACGGTTAAAGGTTCATAAAAATCGAAATGGCGTTTTAATTCATCCTTTGTAAATTCGTTTTCAAACCAAAACATACTTTGCAAAGTGTCGGCCTGTTTAATGTATGGCGAACGCAAAATCCGGTCCCACGACCATTTTTGGTTGATGGGCAAATCGCTTTTCGGAAGTTTACTCACCGGCAGCAGTTCCTTGTCAAGAAAACCATCTTGCTGCAGATAAAGCTGTTTTTCCCCGTCAAACGGGAAATACATATGGTCAATAATGTCTTTCCATTTCCCTGTTTCCTTTAGTTCGTTAAATTTCCACTTCCGAATCAGTTCTTCAAAAAGATAGGGAAATTCGACTTTTACATACCTGATAACCCCGAGTGTATATTTTAAGGTCCACACCGCCATGTAGTTGGTATGAAAATTATTGTTCACATTGTTTTCATATTCATTGGGCCCGGTGACTCCCAAAATCACATATTTTTTCTTTTCTTCCGACCAGTTCACCCGCTGGCTCCAAAACCGGCTGATGCCCAGTAAAACCTCAAATCCGTAGGGTGCAAGGTATTCTTTATTACCGGTGTAGTTTACGTAGTTATAAACCGCGTATGCAATTGCGCCGTTCCGGTGGATTTCCTCAAATGTTATTTCCCATTCGTTGTGACACTCCTCGCCGTTAATGGTAACCATCGGATACAAGGCGGCTTGGTTGGCAAAACCAAGATTTTTTGCATTTTCAATGGCTTTGGGCAGGTGTTTGTACCGGTAGAGCAATAAATTTTTTGAAATCTCTCCGGAAGCAGTACTCAGGTAAAACGGCAAACAATAGGCTTCTGTATCCCAGTAGGTAACACCGCCGTATTTTTCACCGGTAAAACCTTTTGGCCCAATGTTGAAGCGCTCGTCTTCGCCGGAATACGATTGCTTCAACTGAAAAATATTAAACCTGATTCCCTGTTGGGCTGCAACATCGCCTTCAATTTTAATATCACTGAATTTCCACTCGTTTAGCCATTTTTGTTTGTGTTCGGCAAAAAGCCCGTCGAACCTTTTTTCAGCCGCCCGTTGAATGGCTTTTGCAGCAAAACCCTGCAATTTTTTCACCGGGTAATTTAGTGAAGTTACCGTTGAAGCGTATTTTTCAACCGTCAGCGTATCGCCCTCTTTTACAGGTACCACTTGCCCGGCACTTATAAATTTGGGTTGAATTTTATTTTGGGGAGGAATAGCAATATTTTCGCCGTTTTTAAAGCTTCTGAAAAACATTCCCGTACAAACCTGAAATTTGGTTTTCCGGGTTTCCAGTGTCACATACCCTTCGTTTTTCTGAATTTCTTTGTGAATTTCTACCCAGAATTTTTCATCATAGTTGGAATCTTCGTTAAAAACATCGCCATCCAGGTAGGGAGTCACTGAAATTTCGCCGGAAAAATTGAGCGCTTTTACCGAATATTTAATGGCGCCCACTTCCCGATCGGCTATGCTCAGAAAACGTTCCGATTCAACTTCCACCTGGTTTCCGTTCGAAAATTCAACCCTAAAAAGGCGCGAAAGCAAACCATGCCGCATGTTGAGTTCGCGCCGGAATGAAAGGATTTTTACGGTTGCCAAATCCAGTTCCTGCCCGTTTACCAAAACCCGAATTCCAATCCAGTTGGTTGAATTTATTATTTTGGCAAAATATTCTGGATAACCGTTTTTCCACCAGCCAACCCGGGTTTTATCGGGGTAATAAATTCCGGCTATGTAAGCTCCGCGCAGAGAATCACCCGAGTAATGCTCCTCGAAATTGGCCCGCTGCCCCATGTTTCCGTTTCCGATACTAAAAATACTTTCCGAAATGCGGTTGTACTCAGGCCGGAAGCCCTCTTCAATTATTTTCCATTCATGATGAATAATATAATCCTTCATCTTATTTCTTTTTTTTCCGAAAGTCAATTCAATTATTTGATTCGATGTATACAGCAGTTTTCATTTTTCCTGAGCTGCAACATCTTTTACAAACAGTACCATAATTGCCGCAATTACCATAGAAGCGCCGCCAAATACCAGCGCCAGGATTGCTTTGCCGCCAAACACATCCTGAACCAGAAAACCAAGAATTGTGGCAGCAAGAATTTGCGGAATTACAATAAAAAAGTTGAAGATACCCATGTAAATTCCCATTTTATGTGAAGGGAGCGAACCGGTTAAAATGGCATACGGCATCGACAAAATACTGGCCCAGGCAATCCCGACTCCAACCATCGACAGTAACAACCACGCCGGGTCGTGAAGTAAATAAACCGATGCAAGCCCGATTCCACCGGCCAGCAAACAAACGGCATGTGTAATTTTCCGGCTGGTGAGCCGGGCCAGCACAGGGAGTAAAAAAGCAACCAGCGCAGCCATACCGTTGTAAACTCCAAACAAAACATTTACCCAGTCGGCGCCGTCGTTATACGCTTTTGAAAGCGTGTCCGATGTTCCGTAGATATGACTTGTAACCCCCGAAGTGGTGTAAATCCACATGGCAAATAAACCCACCCAGGTAAAAAACTGCACTACCGCAAGCTGTTTCATGGTAGCCGGCATCCGAAGTAAATCGGTAAAAATCTCCACCAGGGCATTGTTTTCTTTTTCTTTTAATTTTAAAAAATAGGCCCCCAGCATCAGCAAAAAGAAAACCACCAGGATTCCTCCCAAAATGTATAGTTCCTTTTTAAAATGAAGGAGGTAGGTAACAAGAATAATTACTGCACCAATGGCGCCAAACAACGTTCCTGCAAAAAGAAACTTCTCTTTTTTTACCGGAGTTTCATCATAATCTTTTCCTACATTTTTGTGCAGTTTTTCTTCGGCCTCGTATTCTTTCATTTTTTCCGGTGGATATTCACGGGTAGAAATGATAGTCCATAATATGGCCAGGAAAAAAACAACCCCGCCGATGTAAAACGACCATTTTACCGACGGGGGAATTAACCCTTCGGCGGCTGTATTCGGAACATTCAGCCAGTTGGTCATGATGTAGGGTAAAAACGAGCCCACCACTGCGCCGGTGCCAATAAAAAAACTTTGCATGGCAAAACCACGGGTGCGTTGTTCGTTGGGTAACATATCGCCCACAAAAGCGCGGAAAGGTTCCATCGAAATATTGATGGAGGCATCCATAATCCAGAGCATGCCCGCTGCAATCCACAGTGTGGGTGAGTTGGGCATCAGCAACAGGGCCAGCGAAGCCAGGATTGCTCCGGTTAGAAAATAAGGACGCCTTCGCCCCAGCCTGTTCCATGTTTTATCGCTCATGTGCCCTACAATGGGTTGAACAATCAAACCTGTGACAGGTGCCGCTATCCACAATATCGGAATGTCTTCCACACGTGCACCCAGAGTTTCGAAAATCCGGCTGACATTGGCATTTTGTAACGCAAAGCCAAACTGAATACCAAGAAAACCAAAACTCATATTCCAGATTTGCCAAAAACTTAGTGTCGGCTTTTTACTCATAACAATATGTCTTAAATTGGTAATCGGGTGCAAAATACGTTGCACCGAGCAGAATTTTGCCCGTAGATAAGAAAGTGTAAAATGTGATTTGCCAAAACAAATATAATGTACAAAATTGGTAAATTCCAAATTTCAGGAAACCCTAAAATGCTTACAAACATTGATTTTGGAAACAGAAACCCCATTTCAAACGTTTGCGGGTGAATAAAAAAAAATTAAAAAATTATGCTCCGGAAGATCCCCTGACAATTAAATTGGCATTCAGAACTTTTGTTTCAAACGGATAGTCTTTATCGGCTGAAACAATCCGTTTTAATAGCATTTCGGTGGCAATGGTTCCCATTTCGTACCCGTGCTGGTCAACCGAGGAAAGAGTGGGATCGGTAATCCCGGAAAACCTTCCGTCGGAAAAACCCACTACCGCAACTTGTTCCGGAATTTTTACCCCGCGTTTTTGCAAGCTCTGCATTGCCCCGATGGCGGTTAAATCGTTCACTGCAAAAATGCCGTCAAAATGCATTTTTTTCTCCACAATGTCCAATGCAGCCAACCGGGCTTTTTCAAAAGTGTCGGCATCAAAAATCCAGTCGTTTTGCGGACTCAGCCCGGCTTCTTCCAATGCTTTTATATATCCTTCTTTGCGGTTTTTCCCGATAAGCAGATTTTGCGGGCCGGCAAAATGGGCAATTCGCCTGCGGCCTGTCTCAACCAAATGTTTGGT
>JAFGDX010000234.1 GCA_016931875.1 Prolixibacteraceae bacterium | reverse complement strand
ATTGAAATTACAAAAATCAGGGCAACCATTGGGCCAACAATAACTTTATATGAAATTGTTCCGGCGCCGGGAATACGTATTGCCAAAATCAAAAACCTGGAAGACGATATTGCGTTGAGCCTGGCTGCGTTGGGAATCCGGATTATTGCGCCCATTCCGGGGCGCGGAACCATTGGAATTGAAGTGCCCAACCAAAATCCCGAAGTGGTTTCAATGCGGTCCATTTTAAGTTCGAAAAAATTTCAGGAAAGTACCGCTGAACTGCCCATTGCGTTGGGGAAAACCATTTCGAACGAAACCTATTTATTCGACCTTGTAAAAATGCCGCACATTCTGGTAGCCGGTGCTACAGGGCAAGGCAAATCGGTTGGTGTAAATGTGATCATCACTTCATTGTTATACAAAAAACATCCCTCGCAGCTAAAATTTGTTTTTGTCGACCCGAAAAAAGTGGAATTAAACCTTTATTCAATTCTGGAAAAACATTACCTCGCCAAACTTCCCAATGAAGAAGAGCCGGTAATTACAGATATACAAAAGGTGAAATATACGCTGAATTCTATCAATATTGAAATGGATCAGCGGTATGATCTGCTAAAAAAAGCACACGCACGGAATGTGAAGGAGTACAATAAAAAGTTTGTCAGCCGGAAACTAAATCCCGAAAAAGGACATCGGTACATGCCCTACATTGTGGTAATTATTGATGAGTTTGCCGACCTGATAATGACGGCAGGAAAAGAAATTGAACTGCCTATTGCGCGAATTGCACAGCTGGCACGTGCTGTTGGGATACACATGATTATTGCCACGCAGCGCCCGTCGACCAATATTATTACCGGAGTAATTAAAGCCAACTTCCCGGCACGAATTGCATTCAAGGTAGCGTCGATGATTGACTCGCGAACCATTTTGGATACACCCGGTGCCAACCAGCTGATTGGGAAAGGAGACATGCTGATTTCCTCGGGCAGCAATATTACGCGTGTGCAGTGTGCCTTTGTTGATACGCCCGAAGTGGAAAAAATATGCGCCTTTATTTCGGAACAGCGCGGGTATTTAACTGCATTTTTATTGCCTGAATATGAAGGTGACGATGAACCGGGTCCGGGAGAAGTAGACCTGAACAACAAGGATGAGTTATTTGATGATGCCGCCCGTGTGGTGGTGATGAATCAAATGGGATCGACTTCCATGATTCAGCGAAAATTTTCGATTGGCTATAACCGCGCAGGACGGATTATGGACCAGCTGGAAGCCGCAGGTGTGGTTGGCCCAAGCGAGGGAAGCAAAGCCCGGCAGGTACTTATCCAGGACGAATACAGTTTGGAACAATTGTTGAATAGCTTAAATTAAAATTAATTTAAAAATAATCAGAACGGTATTCAGTAGTTTGAATGTTGGAGAAAAAAATGAAAATCAGATGAAAAAAGTATTTCTTACCAGTATAATTTTAATTTCTTATTTGTTTGTGTTGGCACAAGAGGATGAAAAGGCCGTTCAGATTTTAAACCAGGTCAGCAGTAAAACCCGTTCATTTAAAACCATCGAAGCCGAATTTTCATTTACTATGGACAATATTGAAGTGGATATTCATGAGGCAAACGAAGGAACAATCAAACTAAAAGGAGAAAAATACCAGGTTGTTTTGCCCGGTGCTGGCCTGAAAATTTATTCTGATGGCGAAACCATCTGGAATTATATGGAAGACGGCAATCAGGTTACCATTTCAACCATTGAAGAAGGAAACAGCGATTTAATGGACCCATCCTCGCTTTTTAGCATCTACGAAAAAGGATTTCAGTCAAAATTTATTGAAGAGAAAAAGGAAGGAAACAAAACACTTTACATCATTGAACTGTATCCTGATAATGAGTTTCAGGATATTTCCAAAATAAGTTTGGCCATCAATGCATCAACACTCATGATCGATTCAGCCACACTTTACGGCACCGACGATAATTTATATGGCATTCATGTAAAAAAAATGGAAACTGATAAATCGTTTCCCGATTCAGAATTTGTTTTCAATGCCACTGAATATGACGACATTGAAATTATCGATTTTCGCTAATCAGCTATTTGTACATTTTGGGATCCAGCAAAAGTTTTTCAGCACTTGAGATTTCAATAAACGAAGCGCCCGCATCTTCTCCAAATCTTCCGCCGATATAAATAATCAGGTCTTCTTTTTGAATTGTTTTTTCTTTAATCAGCGATTGAATGGCTGCCATCTGAATTTTTAGCTTGTTTTTTTTCGTTGGCAGATAGGATGCATACACACCAAATGAAAGCGCTAATTGACGTACCACCTGTTGCGAATGGCATTTGGCAAGTACCGGTGTGGTAGAACGGTAGGCCGACAGGTACCGGGCTGTTTTTCCTGTTGTGGTTGAGGTAACAATGGCAACCGGGTTTAACTCACGCGCAGCCCGCATGGCCGATTGGGCAAGGTAAGCCGGAATTTCATTTTTGATGGGCGGGAGGATTACATCATAGCGTTTGTCGCGGTCGGGTTCAACTTCCCTGGCAATTTTTACCATCATTTCAATGGCTTCCACCGGATATTTTCCGTAAGCAGTTTCGCCACTGAGCATAATCGCATCGGTTCGCGCATAAATGGCACTGGCAACATCGCCTACCTCGGCGCGTGTTGGCCGCGGATGCTCAATCATACTATGCAACATTTGTGTGGCAATAATTACCGGCTTTTTCTCAACAATGGCTTTTCGGATAAGATTGCGTTGCACAGTTGGAATTTGTTCCGCCGGAAGCTCAATGCCAAGATCGCCGCGGGCCACCATAATTCCGTAGGCCGATTGTAAAATCTCATCGATATTGTTTACCCCTTCGAGATTCTCAATTTTTGCAATAATTTTAATGGAACTGTTGTGTTCATCCAATATTTTCTGAACCTCCTGAATGTCTTTTTTGTTCCGAACAAAAGAGTGCGCAATAAAGTCGAGTTCATTTTCAATGGCAAACAGAATAAATTCTCTGTCTTTTTCAGAAAGAGAAGGAAGATGAATTTCAACTCCCGGAACATTCATACTTTTGTTGCTTTTTATAGTGCCGCTGTTTTCAACCTTGCACAGCAAATAGCTTCTTTTCTTTTCTATTACAGTGATACCAACATCTCCGTCGTCAACTAATATCCGGTCGCCTTCGCGCAAATCGCTTACAAAATGGTTGTAGTTTACACAAATATGAGGGTTGGCGCTTTTTACCAGTTTGTGCGAAATGGTGATAATTTGCCCGGCCTTTACCTGTAATTCATTTTGCGTGGTGCACGTTCTTATTTCGGGGCCTTTGGTATCAATAAGAATGGCAATTTTATCGGATACCGAGCGAATATTTTTAACTAATTTTTTTCCACTTTCCTTACTGATATGAGCGGTGTTGATTCGCGCTACATTCATTCCGGCCTCGTATAATGATTTTATAAAATCAACCTCGCATTTTTGGTCGGATATTGTTGCTACAATTTTGGTCTGTCTCATATGCATTCATTTTTAACAAGGGTGCAAATGTAGAACTAATTATTGTTTGCCAGCTCATTTTTATTTTATCTGAAATCAGATTTAAGATTGAGGTAGAATTTCATTAGTTCTGTTTGCAAAACTCTGAATTGCAAGTGTATACGATTGTAACCCAAAGCCCATGATACATCCTTTGCAAACCGGTCCGATGATCGATTTATGCCTGAAATCTTCGCGCGACAAGGTGTTTGAAATGTGTACCTCAACAACGGGTGTTGTAACTCCTGCAATGGCATCGCGGATGGCTACCGAAGTGTGTGTGTATGCTCCGGCATTGATGATTATCCCATCATAATCAAACCCAAATTCATGGATTTTATCAATTAATTCGCCTTCAATGTTCGATTGAAAATAAAGAAAATGAATATCAGGGAAGGAGTCGGTCAGTTTTTTTAAATAATCGTCAAAACTTTTATCCCCATATATATTTTTTTCTCTTTTTCCAAGAAGATTTAAATTTGGACCGTTGATTATCAATAACTTCATTTCATTTCGATTTTAATTTTTTTTATAGTAACTTTATATGTAATCAATCGTACTTATATTCAAATAATTAAAAGTGGTACCGATTCTATTTCAAAATTATTTAAATAACAACGATTAACAAAATATAAAAATAAGGATATGAAATGGGAGGACAGTAAAAAAGGTTATGAAAACTATTTGAGACTTGAAAAATCGTTGTCGCAAAATTCAATTGCGGCATATATTAATGACATAAATAAATTGGTTGAGTTTTTGGATAAAAATTTCAAAAAAATTCCACCCGAAAGAGTTAAACTCAACCATTTAAAAAGTTTTGTAGAATGGTTGAACGAGCGTGGGGTGAGCCCGAGAACACAGGCGCGCACCATTTCGGGGATAAAATCGTTTTACAAATATCTTCTAATTGAAGGAAAAATTACCAGCGATCCGACGGCCTTGCTTGAATCGCCTAAAATTGGCCGAAAACTTCCGGACATTTTAACGATGGAGGAAATCGATTCGCTGATTGAAGCGGTTGATTTGGATAAGGCAGAAGGACAACGCAACAAGGCAATGCTGGAAACATTGTACAGTTGCGGGCTGCGCGTTTCTGAACTGGTGAATTTAAAATTAACCAACCTGTTTTTTGACCAGGGTTTTGTAAAAATTGAAGGAAAAGCCGACAAGGAAAGACTTGTTCCGGTAAGTAAAAGAGCGATTGAAGAGATAAACAAGTATTTGAACGGATATCGGAAAACCCTGAAAATAAGCAAGGAAAGTGAGAACATTCTCTTTCTGAACCGAAGAGGCAAAAAACTCAGCAGGGTAATGATTTTTACCATTATCAAAAACCTGGCTGATAAAGTGGGGCTTGAAAAGAAAATAAGCCCGCATACTTTCAGGCATTCGTTTGCCACCCACTTAATTAACGGGGGTGCCGATTTGCGGGCTGTTCAGGAAATGCTGGGGCACGAATCGATTTTAACTACTGAAATTTACACCCACCTGGATCGCGATTATTTACGCAGCACAATTCATCAATTCCATCCACGCTCGTAAAGCGGCGGTTAAAAATATATATTGAAATGAGCATTGTTTTAAATTGCAATGCTCGTTTTTTATATTTTTTTCAGAAAGATATTTAAAACCAACATCCCTGAAAATGGATTGTTAAGATATTGTTTAATTGGTGTCAAAAAGCAGGCAAATCAAAACCTTTATCGGTAGGGGTTGGAAAAAAAAGTTATTTTTGTTGACCGAATTTACGTTATGAAATGTGTATTATTAAGTTAATTATTAGGTAGTTATGAAAAACTTGGATTTGTCGAAGTACGGAATACAAGACGTACAGGAAATTGTTTACAACCCTTCTTACGAACAACTTTTTGAAGAGGAGATGAACCCTGCCCTCGAGGGATATGAAAAAGGACAGCTTACCGAATTGGATGCTGTAAATGTTATGACCGGGGTTTTCACCGGACGTTCACCAAAAGACAAATATATTGTTAAAGACGATACTACAAAAGATACAATATGGTGGACTACTCCCGAATCTCCGAACGATAACAAACCCGTTTCAACTGAAGTTTGGAACGAGTTAAAAGCAAACACTGTAAAACAACTTTCAGGAAAGAGACTGTTTGTAATAGATACCTACTGTGGTGCCAACGCTGATTCCCGTTTAAAAGTTCGTTTTATAATGGAGGTGGCATGGCAGGCTCATTTTGTGAAAAATATGTTCATCCGCCCAACAGAAGAAGAACTGAAGGATTACGAACCTGATTTTGTTTCGTTGAACGGAGCAAAAACTGTAAATACAAAATGGAAAGAACACGGGTTGAATTCAGAAGTATACACTGTTTTTAATCTGACTGAAAAAATGCATGTTCTTGGTGGTTCATGGTATGGTGGTGAAATGAAGAAAGGAATTTTTGCCATGATGAACTACTACCTTCCTCTGAATGGAATGGCTTCAATGCACTGCTCTGCAAACGTTGGTAAAGATGGTGATGTTGCTATTTTCTTTGGCCTTTCAGGAACAGGAAAAACCACTCTTTCAACCGACCCAAACCGTCAGTTAATCGGCGATGATGAACACGGTTGGGATGATGAGGGTGTATTCAATTTTGAAGGTGGATGTTATGCAAAAACAATCCGTTTGGATAAAGATGCCGAACCTGAAATTTATGGCGCTATCAAACGCAATGCACTTCTTGAAAATGTTACGGTTGATGAAAATGGTAAAATTGATTTTAATGATGGTTCAGTAACAGAAAATACACGTGTTTCGTACCCGATTTATCATATCGATAATATCGTAAAACCCGTTTCGAAGGCCGGGCACGCTAAAAAAGTAATTTTCCTTACTGCTGATGCCTTTGGCGTACTTCCTCCGGTGGCTAAATTAACTCCGGAACAAACAAAATACCACTTCTTGTCAGGGTTTACTGCTAAATTAGCCGGGACCGAACGTGGTGTTACAACTCCGCAACCTACGTTCTCTGCTTGTTTTGGCGCTGCTTTCCTTTCTCTTCACCCAACCAAATACGGTGAAGAACTGGTGAAAAAAATGGAAGAACACGGAGCTGAAGCTTACCTGGTAAACACAGGGTGGAACGGAACAGGAAAACGTATTTCTATTAAAGATACACGTGGCATTATCACCGCCATTCTCGATGGTTCAATTGAAGGTGCGCCAACCAAAAATTTACCCATTTTTAACCTTGAAATTCCGACTGAATTAAAAGGTGTGGCCACTGAAATTCTTGATCCGCGTGATACCTATACAAACGCTGCCGACTGGGACGAAAAAGCGAAAGATTTGGCAGGTCGTTTCATCAAAAACTTCGTGAAATATACCGATAACGAAGAAGGTAAAGCATTGGTAGCTGCAGGTCCTCAACTGGATTAATGATAGTAAAATTTATATTGTATAACCTCGCCATACCGGCGAGGTTATTTTTTTTGGATAACCCCAAACAAGACAAAACGGAGTAGGTATTAATATGTTGAATTACTGCTTTTTGCCGCCTGCCAGAAACTTTCCGCGGATGCGTTTGTGGTACATTTCTAAAACATACTCTTTTCTGTTGCAAGCATAAAATTTCACAAAAACTTTATACTCTCTTCAAACTAACGCAACCAAATCTGCGTTATAAACATCAGGACGTATAAAGATTATGAAGATGGCTCAAATACATAAATTTCAT
>JAFGDX010000233.1 GCA_016931875.1 Prolixibacteraceae bacterium | reverse complement strand
CCTGTTTTTTTTTCAGAAAACCGGAAATATTCCTGGCATAACTGCACCATTTTATTCAGCTTTCTTCTGATGTTGTTTCTTGTATTTTCATTTTTATGAACAAAATTCTGATAAGCCCGCAACCAAATGCCAGATAATTTTCAGCAAATTCCACGTTCTGTTTCATCCCTTGGTTTGCCGCACATTAGCTGATATTTGGTTTCCTTTGTAGCATTATGATTGACATTATCAGCAACGATATAAAAATACGAAGATGGTGGTTTACAAAAGAGAGAGTTTATTTACAAACCCGTAAATAGAAAAACGCAAAACTCAGAAGTTTAAACTATGTAAAAACTATTCCACGGCGCAGGAATAGTTTTTTTTTATTTTCTTTTCCGGGAGGAATACTGTTTTGATCTTTTCCTCTTTTTTATCTTTTTACTGACCGCTCCAATCACCTCCGAAGGGGAAAACTTTACAATGCTAAGAGAGGTTGCTTCTGAACGCATAACATTATTTTCGCGGGTAACTATATCCATCACCATTTCCGTTTCAGTGAACCCGTCATCGGGTTTTGGGCGCGGATCCCAATGAATGGACTCTGTATTTTTCCTTGCATTTTCAACATCATCCTGAGGATTGGAAAAAATATCCACTTCAACAATATGAATGGTATCCAGTGAAATCTGAACAACAGGATTTATCATCAAATCAAATACCCTTATTCTTTTAGGAAGATAGGAAACATGCGAAATCAGCAGCGAATCATCAGGATGTACCCACAGTTCAAAAATTCCGTTTTGCCGGCTGACGGCTTTGTCCAGGTTCCGGTAATTGATAATATATACATCAGCCACCGGTTTTGAATCTTCGTCAATTATCCGGCCCTGCATATACAACTCTTTTTCCTGCGAAAAAACAAGCGGGCATATTCCAACAAAAAACAACAACGCCAGCAGTTTCATAGTGGTGGTTTAATTCTGCTAATTTCGTGAAACCACTTCTTAAATACGCTGAAAAAATGGTAAATGATGTTAACTCTCAGTTTTTAGTACCTTCCGTATTGCTGCCCAAATATTGCCTGTTAACTGGTATTAAAAGCCAGATTAGATGTATTCTACTTTTACTTTTTTGAAAAATTTGTGAATCAGAAGTTTGACAATCCGTTTTACTACAAATTTTCGTAATTCCAGTTCCAGCGGCTGTTCCGGGTCCTGGTGCGCCCAGTTGATGCGGGTCCCTAAAACGATATCGATGCTGTCGTGCTGCAACAAAAGTTTCACAACCTGCTCCGGCGGGCTGTCCTGCAGTTTGGTATCGCTGTTATAATTTTCCAGTATATCTTCTACCTTTCCCAGGGTCAAAATTCCTTCGGTTACCATTTCAAAACCTTCCAGTTTAGCCGCCGGTGGCAAGGCGGCTGCCACTTTCTCCCCGTGCCGGATGGCCACCTCGAGATTTAACTCGCGGGCAATAATTTCGGCAGTTGTACCTCCGCAAATTATTTTTTTTCCTTTAAATCCCTGAATACGGCCCACAAAATCGTAGTCTTTTATTTTATAAAACGGCGGGCCCGTAATCAGCATAAATTTTCGGGGTTCCCTAAAATAAATCACTCCGCAGGTGGTATCGTCCTTTACTGAAAAATTGTCGTTCATTACGGCCTGGTTCAGAATTTTGCGCGACAGTTTTGTGGCGGAAATATCAGGCATTCGGTCCACCTGGTTCAAAATAAAGTCTTCTATTTTTTCCATTCCCCAACCCATTGGAAATCGTTTATTTCCCAGCCCCGACTGAGGCACTCCGTCAGACATAAATATGATCCGGTCTTCCTTATAGGCCTTGAATTCGCGGCAACGCAACAATTTCCCCAGGTTTTCCTCCCCTCTGATTTTTAATTCATATTCTTTGGGCAGAAACGGTTTTCCGTTCCGAAGAATCAGCACCGGCGGATTATCATAGTTAATTATTCTTACCAGCCCGTCAGGGTCAATTTCAACAATCGTAAAAGTGGCATAATTCTCTTTCCCGTCACTGCTTTTGGGCAACGCTTCCATAATAATGCGCGCGGCAATTTCGGGTTTGGTGTGTAGTTTGGTGTATTTTAAAGCCATTGTTGCGGTGAGTGTGCCCAGCACGCTTGCCTTAATTCCATGGCCAATTCCGTCGCTTAAAACCAAAATGGTGCGGCTTTCTCCGCGCGTGACACTCGCCTGAAAAACATCGCCACAGGCAATTTCGCCTTTTGGCTTTTTTTGCTGAACATCAATTTCTACGTGGTATCCCGGGTTATTCGTCGTCACCATATCTGTGTGATTCAATAATTGAGTTTAAAAGTTCTTCCGTTTCGGCTGCATTTTCGCCCAGCAACTGTGCAATTTTCTGAACGGTTTCAATGTTTTGTATTTTAATCCGCTGTGCACGGTTAATTATTTCGTCGCGCACCAGCATTGGGGCCGACATGTCGCGAATAAGCGCTCCCACAACCTTTTGTTTGTATAGCGTAACTACCGAAACATGGAGTAATTTGTTCTGGAATTTAATGTCACGCTCCAGCATTTCTTCGCCCGACGAGAGAATACCTGACAACATTTTAAATATCACCTCCGGAACCAAAACACTCACATCGGCTCCTTTTAACCCGGGAATGGTTTCAAAAAGTTCCACCGTTTCTTCACCCATCAACCGGGCAAAACCTGCATTCGAATCCACTACCTTGTAATTTTGGTCCATCATTAAAATACCCACATTAATTTTATGAAGCATGTGCGACGATACTTCCATCGATTCCTGCGCCCTTTTCAACCGGGTTTCTGTTCGTTTCAACTCGGTAATATCGTTTACCGAACCAACAATCCCGATAACCTTTTCGTCGTTGTCGTGAATTAAGGCTTTGTTAAAAACAACATGGTGAATACTCCCGTCAGAATGTTTGATCTGATTTTCATAAACCTGTACCCCGGCCGAGGCCAGCAACTCCTTGTCGCGGCGTGAATAAATATCGGCCATTTCCCTGGAATGAATTTCATACACCGATTTTCCCACAATTTGTTCCCTCAGCAGCCCGATAAATTTCTCGTGCGCTTTGTTACAAGCCTGGTACACACCGTTTAAATCTCTGTAAAAAATAGGAATCGGCAATGCATCAATAATTTTCTGATGAAATTCCGGGTCTTCAATATTATTGGCTAAAAATGAATTTTTATCGTAGATCATATCCTGGTTTTTTCTGAAAATTTGAAGGATGCAAATTAGTAAATAAAGCCTTTATTTCAATTCATTTTAAATATTTTTGAAAACCTGTTTTTATGATAAAAGGACAGGGAATTGAATTTGTGTTCACCTATCTTTGTGTAGGAAAAGTAATTATCAAAATAAAACAACCTTTAGAAAATTAACCGTGAAAATCAGTGATATCCAAAAATTAACCGACGCCAGAATCGTTGCAGGTCATTCATTTTCAGAAAGAAATGTAAAAAAAGCATTTAGCTCCGACCTGATGAGCGATGTTTTAACATTAGACGAGGAAGATATTCTGTTAATTACCGGGCTGGCCAATATTCAGTTGTTGCGCACTGCCGAAATGGCCGATATTCATGTTGTGCTGCTGGCCCGGAATAAAAAGGCTTCTCCCGAGATGATTCAGCTGGCGGAAGAAAACAGGATTGTGCTGCTCGAAACCCCGTTTTCAATTTTTAGGGCCAGCGGAGTGCTTTTCTCCAGTGGAATACAACCATTGTATTAATGGAACTGGTTTTTGAAATAAAGGGAGGCGATTTTACACATGCCGGAAAAGCATCGAGTAAAATAAAAAAGGTACTGAAGCAACTGAATGTTGATGCAAAAATGATAAAACGCATTGTGATAGCGGTTTACGAAGCTGAAGTAAACGTGGTTGCTCACGCACACAATGGCGTGCTGAGAACCATTATCGGGAACGACAGTATCGAAGTTGTAATAAAAGATGAAGGCCCCGGAATTGAAAATGTTGAAAAAGCAATGGAAGCCGGGTTTTCTACAGCCTCGAAAGCAGTGAGGGAAATGGGGTTTGGCGCCGGAATGGGGCTTCCGAATATTCAAAAAAATGCTGATGAACTGGAAATTACCAGCGAAATCAACAAGGGTACAATGGTGAGGTTTAAAAATTATTTTTGATGAACACCCTTCCAAAATATCATGCCATAAAAGTTGACGAGCAGAAATGTTTTGGGTGCACGCATTGTATCAAAGCCTGCCCCACCGAAGCCATCCGTATTGTAAACGGGATTGCTTCCATATCGTCGGAGCGATGTGTGGATTGCGGAAATTGTTTGCGGGCTTGCCCCGTGGATGCATTTTATGTGGAACAGGATGATTTACAGAAAATTTTTGCCTACAAACACAGGGTTGTCCTTTTTCCGGCAGTTTTAATCGGGCAGTTTCACGAAAAATATTCTGAAGACCAGATTTACCATGCTTTGATAAAACTGGGGTTTACCCATATTTACGAAGTAGAACAACCCATCCAGTGGCTTTCCGAAGAAATAAAAAAGAAAACCGGCAAAAACAGGGAACACCCCCTGATTTCCTCGTTTTGTCCGGCAATTGTTAGGCTGATTCAGTCAAAATACCCGTCGCTGGTCGAAAATATCATTCCCCTAAAAGCGCCACACGATCTGGCCGCAAATTTTGCCATTGAACAACTCAAAGATGAAGGAGCTGATGAAAATGAAACCGGTATTTTTTATGTCAGCCCGTGTTCGGCAAAAATGGCGGCGGTAAACCGGCCTCTGGGCGAAACAAAATCCGTCGTTAACGGAATCATCAATATGAAGGATTTGTATAACCGCATTATGCAGGTGATTCCAAAAGAAAAACCAGCGGATTTTTCTGAACTTCGCAAAAACCTTAGTCGCGATGGTATTTTATGGAGTTTGCCCCGCGGAGAGGCAAGGCAGTTTAAAAGCCGGGCCATGTCAATCGACGGGATTCACAATGTGGTGAAATTTTTGGAACGGCTGGAGAACGATGAAATTACCGGTTTGGATTACCTGGAACTGAAATCGTGCAGCCAGGGCTGTGCAGGAGGAATTTTGTTAACCGGAAACCGTTTTCTTACTGCCGAACGCCTGCAAAAAAGGGCCATCCGGTACCCGGCGGCATCAAAACTTACGGTGAACGAAAAATACAAGAAAACAATACAGCAAAAATTGCAGGCCGGGAAGATTGAACCCGGAAACGTGTTTGTTTTGCACACCAACCGCACAAAAGCGCTCGAAAAAATGCAAACGGCAGCAAAAATTTTGTGCCAGCTTCCGGGAATCGACTGTGGGGCATGCGGCGCACCAAACTGCCACGCACTGGCCGAAGATATTGTGCAGGGAAAAGCAAAAATGACTGATTGTATTTTTCTGCAGAAAAGATGGATAAACGAAAATAAATTAACGGCGGAAAAAGGATTTAAAAACCTCGAAAAAATTTGGGGCAAAAATCGTTTTAACGCCGACTGTAACAAAAAAGGCGGACGTAATGAAGGTTTCTGATTTGATTGAAAAATGCGGCTTAAAAGTGTTTTCGGGCAAAAGTGGCCTTGAAAATAAAATCGCGGGAGCTTATGTTTCCGATTTGCTGAGCGACGTGATGGGGAACGCACGTGAAAACGAGGTATGGATTACCCTGCAAACCCATCAGAATGTAATGGCTGTTGCTTCGTTAAAAGACCTGGCGGCAGTGATTCTGGTAAAAGGTTTTGAACCCGAAGCCGGAATGCTGGAGAAAAGCAATGAGGAGGGAATCCCTTTGCTCGGCACACAAGACGGCACATTTGAAACAGCCGGGAAACTTTACAAAATACTTCTGGAAGAGTAATCCGTTTGTAATACATTTTTATTTTTTGGCTATAGCACATTAAGTAGAATAAAATGGCAAAAATAGAAGGGTACATTGCACAAAGGTTAAACTCAAAAGTTGCACTTTACAAACGAAGGTAGAAAATTGACCATTAACAAAACGTACAAAAATGCAAAAATTCAGGGCCGATTTACATATTCACACGCTTTTATCGCCCTG
>JAFGDX010000232.1 GCA_016931875.1 Prolixibacteraceae bacterium | reverse complement strand
TCGGTTCGTGGTTTCCGGCAAAACGAAACCTGCTGCATCGGCCGGCTGATTGTACACCCTGGTGTTCAAAATCTTGGCATCGGCCAGAAAATGATCAAAGCCATCGAGGCAGCTTTCCCACAATGCAAGCGGTTTGAACTTTTCACGGGGTTCAGAAGCGAAAAAAACCTGTATTTGTATCAAAAACTGGGATACCGTGAATTCAGGCGCGAAAAGGCGAGTACAAATCTCACCCTTATTTTTATGGAAAAATGGGTACGTTAAAATTGTTGCTATTTCCCGTTCAGTTTATCGAGCCACTGGTTGATGCGATCGAAGTGCGAACCTTCCCAGTAAATATTTTTACACCCCGAACATTCCCAGAAAGCATCAAAAATTTGAATGGTATCTTCCGGTACCCGTCCGTTTAATTCCTTTTTTTCTACTGGCTTCAGATTTCCGTTGCAGTTGGAGCAGCGCGAAAAAGGGTGAAAGTGATGTTGCAACTGAAACCGGCTGATCACTTCCTGCAACTGTAATTTGGGCTCGCTGCTGCGAAGCCAGTAGCCGTGTGTTACCCGGGTATGTTTCAGCACGCCTTTATCGCGGGTAAGAATAATACGTTTTTCGCGTGCTGCAATTTCCACAATCTCGTCGTCTTCAAAATTGTTCTGAAAAAGCGTGTCAAAACCAAGCAGGCGCAGCTTCCGTGCCAGTTTGCCCAGGTTTACATCCACCACAAACTGAATTTTCCGGAGCGGCTGTGCCCGCAACCGCACAACAGGCGAAATATCAAATGTTTCAAATACAGGGTACACCGAAATGTTTTCACCGCCTTTTAACAAAAAATCAAAATCCACCGATTCGCCGTTCACCAGAATCAGGTCGATTTCGGCATGCGGAACTCCAATGGCTTCGATTGTATTTTTAACCGAGGGTGTTCCGGTAAACAAAAACGGGAAACTGCTTTTCTTCCGCTCTTCCGGCAAAAAATCGTTTAATTCCTCATAAAAACGAAAATACGAGGTGCGCAGCAAAGGTGCATGATTATCCGTATTATTTAAATTTTTTTCCTTCATAAACAGAACAACAACAACAATTAAAATTAACCTAAAATTTGCCAAAGGAAAAGGCGAAACAACAATCTTTGTTATTTTTATCCTTCTGAATCAATGTTTTCGAATATGAAAAAGCTGCTGATTGTTTTTACCATTGCTCTTTTTGCACCGGGTGTTTTTGCTCAGAATTCGTCATTAAAAATCCTTGCCATCGGTGATTCCAATGGTGAATTTGATTTTGGCTGGGTGGTTCAGTTGCAAAGAATCCGGCCGGAAGATAAAATTGTAAACACCGCTATTTCAGGAAATACCATTGGTTTTGATAATCTTGGAAGAAAGGAATTAAACACGCTTCGGAATGTGGATTCGTTTATGGAAAGAGGCGGTTCAGAACTAAACGGGATGGATGCGGTTGTAATTATGCTTGGCACCAACGACTGCAAAGCGGTTTTTAGCGACAGTTTACAACTCGTTCCCAAAAATATGGAAAAACTGATTTTAAAAATAAAAACACACCCTGTTTACACAAAATTCCGGCCCGAAGTTTTTATCGTCTCCCCTCCGCCGTTCGGACCCGCCGAAATGTTAACGGCCAAATACGAAGGCGGCGCCAAACGGATTGAATATTTGCAGGGAAAATTCAAAAAAATTACCCAAAAGGAAAATTGTATTTTTATTGATACTTATTCCGAAATCAGGGAAAATTTCAAAAACATTACTTCCGACGGGATTCACCTTACTCCGGAAGGACAAAAACAAATGGCTGAAATTATTAGCGCTGAAATCGATAAAAATATAGCCAACTAATTACGGGTTATCCGCAATGCACAATACGGAATCTGGGTTTCAAAACTAAAATCTCCCGGCTCAATTGTTTTTTGCTCCAGAATTTTCATGTTCCATGTATCGATAATGTCCAGTTGGTAATTTGAATCACCGGGTAAATTTATCTCAACATTTTGATTTGCATCGGAAACATACGCAAGATAGATTACGCCCGGTTTTGCGAATATATAAACGTTGTTGTTCAAATTTTCCGGATTTCCGTTATCAATGAATACAGGTTGCATTTCTGTTACCGGTGTCTGCTCCAAAACCGATTTAAAATAAGCAATTCGTTCCGGACTCTCGCCAAGCAATGTTCCGCCTTTTGCCCACCACCGTACTTCTGATGTATCGGAGTCGTTTCTGAAGGTTTCACCATGCGTGCCATATCCGCCACTCAAACCTGCCATCCAAAAATAACTGCTCATTTCTTCGCCGGTTAAATTTCCCCAGCCACTTGACACATCACCTTCGTAGCGCATTTCATCAAACATCAAAGGTTTCTGGTACTGGTTTCGCCATTTTTCGGCATTGTAAAACTGCGAAGTTTGTACACTCACATGAGTCAGCCACGGGCGTGTATGATCGTAAAAATGATCCTCAGAATTGTACCAGTTATGAATTCCCCTCATCCTGTGGTGCGGGTCTTCTTTTTGAAGAAGCGTTCCAATACCCTCCCAGTCAATGGATTCTTTTATATCAGGCACATCCCACTCATTTGCCAGCGACCACCATACGTTCCGGTAGGCAGAAAGTCTTGCAATCATGCACCGGACGTATCTCTCATTCATCTCTTTTCCCATTTTGCTGTATCCCCACCGGTCGTAGGGATGAAACAAAATCACATCAGCCTGAATTCCCATGTCACACAGTTGCTTTACCCGCTTGTCAAAATTTTGAAAAAACTCAACATTGGGTTTTTCAAAATTATTCTCATCACCCACGCGCTCAAAGGGATATTGCCATGGCTCAGTTTCGTTTCCGTAAACATATGATTTTGGGAAAACACACATCCTTATTTTGTTAAAAGGCGCCTTTTCCAATGTTTCGAGTGTTTGTTCCTGAATAGATTGTTTTACACTGGTCCATTGGTACGCAGTAGTTCCAACCGGATAAAAGGGTGTTTCATCAGCATATTGCAAATACCAGGTGTTTACGATTTTCACCGGTCCATGATTTCCATTGGTTGGGGCAATACACTCAAATTCACCAGTTTTCCCCGAAAGATCGGCGTTATTGCTTTGCGTTTTGTATGTCCATATTCCTTGCTCGGGTGGAGAGAAACGAACTCTGAAAGTATCATTTCCGTCATAAAAACCAGAAACTGAAATGCGTGTTTCTCCATTCACAAATTCAGCATTCAGGTCTGTATCCATAAACGGATTTCCTTTAACAGAAGCAGTCAAATCAATTTGAAAAACATCCCATTGCTCAGTTTTGGTCAAAGAATTGTGTTTTGCACACGAAACAAAAAGTACGGAAACCAGAATAAAAAGAAAGGTAGTAGTCAATTTCATTGTAAAAGATTTAGTTGGTTTAGATATTCAAAAATAAATATTTACAACGAATCTCTCAATATCAGGTAAGTTGGAAGTACTTTTTTAATGTGTTGTTTCTTTTTTATGAAGTCTGCGGCTAGTTTTCCCATGGTCTCAAAATTTGTTGAAATAACAGAAATACCATTGCCAACAATTTGTTTCATAGGCGTATCGTTGTATGAAAGCACGCCTACATCTTTACCTATTTCAAAACTTTTTGACCGGCAATTTTTTATAATTTCAACCAAATCGGAATCGCGAATAACAAACCATACCTGCCCTTTCTGAATGTCAGTGTCGCAGGGGTGTTTAACCATACGCAACGGCATTTTTTGCTTTGAGCAAAAATTCTTTACCGCAGCGATGGTTTCGGAAGGATGCGGCGTGCTGTTTTCTTCGTAAACCAAAACCAGTTCGTTATATTTTTTTAGTGCCTGAACTCCTTTTTCCAGACAGGAAACAACTGAGTCATTAAAATCTTGCGTGATGTAATTTATTTTACTGTTTTCCGGTTTTCCCATATCAATAACCAGCAATTTGTTTGTATCAATTTTTTCCAATATCGGGTCGATACTTTCATGGTCGATATTCATAATAATATACATGCTGTAACGCCCCAGACTGTTTTGAACAAGTTGTTGAAAAACATCCCTGTTGTAATGATGAAAAAGCAAATCAACTGAATATGTCTCGGGCAAATTGGCACGAAAAGACTGGTATAATTGTTCTTTAAAAGCGCTAAAATCGTCGAGCAACATAAAAACTTTAAACGATTCGTTGGCAACATAATATCCTTTGGTTGGGGCAGATTCAACGATGCTTCTTTTTTTCAGGATGTTGTAGGCTTTAAAAACCGTGTCGCGGGAATAACCGCTTTCCAGGCTCAACTGATTCACCGATGGCAACACATCGCCCACTTTTAATTTCCCGGTGCTGATGGCTTCGGTTATGGAATATACCAGTTGCTGAACCTTGGTTTGTCCGGCTGTTTCTTTAATATGGAACTGAAATTCACTCAAAATGAAAATGGTTTTTAAAAGGCATTTTTAACTTCATCCAGCGAAATAGTAAAAATTTGTTTGCAAATGGTATTCAGCACATCTTCGCTGCCTTCAAAATGAACTGTAATTTGATTGTGAACAGCGCTTTCACCGGGGTGCAAAGCCAGCGCAGGCGATGAAGACTCCAGTTCGTAAAATGGCCCCAACTGGCTGCCATCTTCCAGCGGCCCGTCGTTATACGCATTAATGGCATCGCCTTTAAACGGGAAATCCTGCAGTTCCCAGGCCGAATTTACATAATCAGTAGCATCTTCGGGCACTTCCGTTTTTACAATGGTTAAAATGTTGTTTTGCTCGTCGTAACTCCCCAGAAACGGCAATGCGCGTTGTGGCGGAACACCAATTTTTCCGCGTTGTTTTCCGTCCCCCCTGAAAAAAATCATTCCTTCTTCTACCTTCAAACGACTGGCCGGAATTTTACCAAAATAATCGTCTTTTACAATATAATCCGACTCAACGCCGGTTTTGTATGGTATAAACATAGTTACCGATGGCGAAGGATTAAACATGCCGAGCAACCAAACCGATAGCAGCCCGGTTTCTTTTTCCCAGGTTTTATCACCTGTATTTTCCACTGTATTGGCTGTTTGGTAACCCACACTTTTTACGCTTTCGGGAATTTGAATGGAAAATTCATTTTGCAAAGACTCTTTATCCAGAACCGTAATTTTCCGCTTCACTTTTAGCTGAAAACGAAAATTACTGTAATTCAGCAAATCAATCGCTTTTGAAAAAACTACTTCCGTATCGTTCACAGCCACAATCTCAAAAGCTTCCGTATCGATAGCTGCGGGTGTTTTCCAGTTTTCAAAATCAAACGATTTCCCGGCTGGAAAAAAAATGGAGAACTGTCCGCCTTCCGGTCCCAGCCAGAAACGCTCTTCGCCACCCACCGGATTGAACTGGGGCAACACTTCACCCGAAGTAATCAAGTCATGATTTATCCAGCCGTAACTTTTTCCTTCCTTTCCGGCGGCAGTGCTTGTCATAACCCGGCCCTGGTATTTTGCAGAAAGTAAAACACGTGCATTTCCGTTTACCAGTTCAACCGGAGATTCTACTTTATTCAGTACCTCCAAATCGTAACCATAGGTTCCTTTTTCAAAACTTTGCATGGGCTTTGTTGTATTTTTTTTCTTTGCGGAATAAGAACATCCCAAAAGAAAAACTACCGCTGTGAATAAAATTATTTTTTTCATACCCGAAAATTTGTTACCCGGCACAATGGCCGGGTAACGCCGTATGAATTTATTTATAAATGGGGCCAAAATTTTCACAGGCCCTGTAATCAGCACCCTCTTTGTCTTCGCCAAATGCATTCCATGCACTGGGTCTGAAAATATGGTCCTCATCAACATTGTGCATACAAACCGGAATACGTAAAATGGACGCCAGCGTAATCAGGTCGGCACCAATGTGCCCGTAACTGATGGCGCCGTGGTTGGCTCCCCAGTTTGCCATAACCGAATACACATCTTTAAATGCACCTTTTCCGGTTAATTTTGGCACAAACCAAGTGGTTGGCCACGTTGGGTCGGTGCGTTTATCAAGTATTTTGTGAATGTCCTCGTCTAAATCAACGGTATAGCCTTCAGCAATTTGCAATACAGGCCCCTGCCCTTTTACAAGGTTTACACGCGACATGGTAACGGGCATTTCCCCTTCGGTTTTAAACTGACTGGAATAACCGCCTCCCCTGAAATACCCTTTGTTTGCCGGACAAAAGCGCGTATTTTCCAGGCAGCGGGTTACATCTTCTTCCGTAATATCCCAGAATGGTTTCATCACCGGGTTCCCGTTCCCATCTTTTTGCTGTGCGGTTGCATCCATGGTTGTGGAGCCGGAATTGATCAGGTGAATGATACCAAATTTTGCCAGGCCTGTTAATTCTTTACCGGTTACGCGTTTAACCGATTCAGGGCTCCAGTAGGTTCTTACATCGGAGAAAATTTGTGCGGTATTGGTTAACAGGTGGCCAAATAACATGGGCACAGCATTCAGGCTGTCGTTTTCAGTGGCAAAAACAAAGGCTTCGCGAATGCCGTTCCAATCAAAGGAACTGTTCAGAATGGTTTCCGAAAAATCGCCGTTCGGGTAATAATCTGTCCACTGCCGCTGCCCCTGGAAACCGCCTGCGATGGCATTTCTTCCCAACGATTCTTCGCCAAAACCGATTTCCTTCAGTTTTGGATTTCCAATCATCAGGTCGCGCATAATCAGTGTCATTTTAACTACAATTTCCCACTCCCAGTCTTTCCGTTCCCTGTCGCCACGAAGCAAAACATTGTTGTGATCATCGCCTTCAACACAATTTTCTTTGGTCCATTCCAATGCTTTCCCGTATTCTTCCTTGTCATAAATTTCCTCGTCAATCCGTCGTTTTACTTCGGTCATATCAACAAACTCGGTGCGCATTCCAAGGTAATCCTGCAAAAAATCGGGATTTACCATCGAACCAGCAATACCCATGGATGTATAACCCAGCGACAGGTATGTTTTTCCCTTCATTTGTGCAACTGCAAGTGCCGATTTTACAAAGCGCAAAATCTTTTCTTTTACATCATCCGGAATGGTTTGGTCGCCGGCATCCTGCACATCGCGACCGTAAATGCCAAACGCGGGCATTCCTTTTTGCGTATAACCCGCCAGTGCAGCTGCCAGGTAAACCGCCCCCGGGCGCTCGGTACCGTTAAATCCCCAAACTGCTTTTGGAACAAGCGGGGTTGAATCCATTACTTCGGTTCCGTAACACCAGCAGGGAGTTACCGTTAGCGAAACACCAACGCCTTCTTTTTCAAACTTATCGGCACACATGGCCGCTTCTGCAACTCCGCCGATGGTTGTATCGGCAATTACACATTCTACTTCCTCACCACCCGGAAACCGCAAATTCTCTTCAATAAGTTTCTGAGCTGCTTTTGCCATATTCATGGTTTGTTCTTCGAGCGATTCGCGAACACCACGCTC
>JAFGDX010000231.1 GCA_016931875.1 Prolixibacteraceae bacterium | reverse complement strand
TTGTTATTTCCGGATGAAGTTTTACATAGGTTTCGGTTTTGGGTTTGTAGCGGGTGTTTATTTTTTCCTCCATCTGAATACAGTTTTTTTTCAGCAGTGATTTTAAAACCGGATAGGAAAAATCGTTCCGCATTTTTTTCTGCAACTCATCAACGGTGGTGGTGTCGCTGCTCAGTTGCTGAAGTAAAAAGAGTTCTTTTTCGGTAAGTTCGGCTGCAGAGCCGTCGCTGGTGGCAATAATTTTTGATTTGCTTTCCAGTTTTAAACCCGAGGGGAGTGCTGCTTTAAAAACATCGCCCAGAGTACAGCAGTAATAGCTGGCAATCCAGCGCCACAATTCAATGTTTTTAGGCAAAACAACGGGGTGCCCGTCCAGCACATCGGTGATCTCCTTTACATCAAAGTTTTCCGGTTTTTTGTTTGAAACGCCGGTAACCAGCGCCGAATACAGCTTTTTGGCCCCAAACTGTACCACCACCCGTTTTCCTTCTGCCACATCTTTTTCAAAATGCTTTGGTACCCTGTAGGTAAAAGCATCGTGCAGTGGTAAAGGCAATATCACTTCGGCATATAATTCTGACATAAGAACGGGTTTGAACCGCGTTTAAATGTAGATCAAAAAAACGGATTGGCGAAGATTATTGACTGACAGTTTGGTTGAATTTTTCAGTAATCCATTTCTGAACGTTTTCCATCAGCCAGTTGGGTGTTGAGGTGGCGCCGCAAATGCCAACCGACTCCACGCCCCCGAACCATTCCATTTGTATGTCTTCCTCGCGTGCAATCAGATGTGCATTGGGGTTTTCTTCCTTGCACACGGAAAATAAATACCGCCCGTTTGAACTTTTTTCGCCTGCCACCAGCAAAATCATATCATAGTTTTGCGAAAATTTCCGGAGGTGTGGCACCCGGTTGGAAACCTGGCGGCAAATGGTGTCTTTTATGTCGACACGCAACCCCGGGTTTACATGGTTTTTTACCGCTTCGGCAATTTCATAAAAATCTTCAATTCGTTTGGTGGTTTGCGAATAGAGCGATACCGGCCGTGTGGGATCGATTTTGGCAACATCGTTTTTGTTTTCCAAAACAATGGCGCTGTAACCGGTTTGTCCGCTCAGCCCAACAATTTCGGCATGGCCGTTTTTTCCGTAAATTACAATTTGTCCGTTGTCGGGCTGGTTGGCAAGGTACGAGCCGCGCACCCTTTCCTGCAGGGTAATGACCACCGGGCAGGTGGCATCAATCAGTTCGATGTTGTTTTTCTCTGCATATTCATAGGTTTCCGGTGGTTCTCCGTGGGCGCGGATCAACACTTTGCAGTCTTTCAGCTGAAAATACTCTTCTTTTGAAATCGACTTCAGCCCCATTTTTTCAAGGCGTTTTACCTCTTCGCCGTTGTGAACTATATCGCCCAGGCAATACAACTGCGGTGCGTCCTGCAATTCGCTTTCCGCCGATTTTATCGCTTTTATCACTCCAAAACAAAATCCTGATCTTCTGTCTATTTCAACCTTCATGTTTTTCTGTCCTTTCTTTCACTTTTTTCAGGGTCCATTCCAACTGCTGTTCGCGGGTTAAATGGCTGTTGTCGAGCACCAGCGCGTCGTCAGCTTTTTTTAACGGACTTATTTCACGTGTGGAATCAATTGTATCCCGTTCCTCTACATTGGCCAGAATTTCATCAAAATCTACTTCCAGCCCTTTTTCTTTTAGTTCAAGAAACCGCCGCTGTGCCCTTATTTCGGGCGAGGCGGTCATAAAAATTTTTAGTTCGGCATCGGGGAAAACCACGGTGCCAATGTCGCGGCCATCCATTACAATGCCTTTATTTTTGCCATTTTCGCGCTGCTGTTTTACCATTTCGTGCCTTACTTCGGCAATGGTGCTAATGGGGCTCACGTTTTGCGAAACTTCCAGCTTTCTGATTTCTTCTTCAATATTCTCGCCGTTTAAAAAGGTGGTGTTTTTTTCGGTTTGATTGTCCCACCGGAACGTTATTTTTATGTTTTTTAATCCGTTGATCACGTTTTCAATATCCGGTTTCCCGTTTTTTATCCAGCCGTTCCGGAGCGAATAAAGGGTAACTGCGCGGTACATGGCGCCACTGTCGATGTAAATGTATCCGAGCAGGCGTGCCAGCGATTTTGCCATGGTACTTTTTCCGCACGATGAGTGCCCGTCGATTGCAATTACAATTTTTTTATCCGTCATTTTTGCTGAATTTGGAACAAATATATAAGTTTTTTAAAGAGGACACAATTGTCCTTTATTGGAATTTGTCGTTCAGATTGATTGCCAGGGAGAAATGATTGGAAGAACCTGCAAGGTGATAGCGTGTTGTGGCAAAATCGAGCCGGAAACGTTTTATTTTTATGCCAAAACCCAGCGACATACCCACGGTTGATAGTTTTTCATCAAATTTTAGTTCCTGCCGCCGCTGGTAGTTGTAACCGGCGCGAATGATAAAATTATCGGTGGGAAGTACTTCAATTCCCAAAACCACATGGCGCATCAGTTGTTTGGCAATGCTTTCTTCAGGGTCATGAATTGAAACATCAAGTTCTTCGTCCTCTTTTTCGTTGTTGGCCAAATCCCACCGGTTTAAGTGTTGCAGGGTGAGTGCAACATTAACGGGAGCATGTTTTAACCGGCGGCTGAT
>JAFGDX010000230.1 GCA_016931875.1 Prolixibacteraceae bacterium | reverse complement strand
GGGTAATCTTTCAGAAAACTTTCTTTGGAATGTAAAATTACCTGGCTGGAAGCACTGCCGTACAATTGTTTCATCAGAAAAGCAAAGTCGCTGAATTTTTCAGCAAAACGAGCCATTAAATGGTCGAGCAACTTATTCTTGCGTTCCACAGGATTGTCCAGTTTAGCAAACAATTCTTCCGTTAAATTCGCATCGTTGTTCAACGGGTAATTTTTTACCAAATCTTCAAATCCTTTGATGTCGTTTACGGCCTGTGTGAAATAGGTTTGTTTTAGTTGATTATCAACAGATAGCAGCTCTTTTACTTTGGCAAGGTGGGCAAAATAACTGGCCAAAACCTGGTCGAAAAACAGGAGGTACCCTTTGAGTTGTTTGGCCTGCGATTTCCGCTCGGCTGAAACATGCGACGGCAGTCCGGCACGGCCAATTCCGTAAGTATCAGGGAAATCATTCTGGATGGTTGTTGTTTCTCCGGTTTGCAAAAAAGCACCGCCTGGAATTTCGGGTTCCATCCCCACTTTTGCCAGTTCCTGTTCGTCTTTTTCGGCCTGTTTTATTGCGTCGAGGTAATTTTGCACCTTTGTTTTATTCACATTTACCGGCAACACTCCTTTGTAGTAACTAAAAGCGCTGTCGGGACACAAGGCCGGTTTTTTCCCATCTTCAACACAAATCAGCCAACTGTCGGTTTCGTCTTCCACATCGTTGCAATTATTAATGGAAATGTCCCTGATATTTTTCACGCCATCAATTGCCATTATCAGCTGAATGATGTCGGACAAGCGGACTTCAGTTCGCAAACCGGCATTTTCCAGTTCTTTTGTGTCGATAAAACCATTGCTCAGAAAGGGGCCTTCAAAAATTTCGTCGGTTGAATAGCCTTTGGAAATCATTTGTTTGAGGGAATAAAATTTCACCGAGGGAGAAAAATAATGATCGATTGCGCGGAGTATTTTTGCGTGAACCAATTCTTCATCCGTTTCGGGAAACAGCTCGATACCGGCACAAACCGCAATTTTATGCTCGCCCACTTTGTAAATGTCAATCAAATCTTCACACAAATTCCGGTTGGCATGATAAAGCGATGTTATTTGTTCATTTACCGCCTCTTCCTGTGGCTGAGTTTTAATTTCTTCGGCATAATCAACCACAACGGAATACAGCCCTTTTAACCTGAATTCTTTTTTGAAATCGGGGTGTGTCGAACTAAAATCGTCGGCGTTGTATGAAAGCTGGTCGTTTTTGCAATCAACATAAACCGTTTTATCATAGGTTTTCAGCCAGCAGTTTTTTACCCCTTCCAGGTCGATAAACAACTTGCGGTAATCAAGCTCATTTACCGGTTTGGTGGGCAAAATATCGGAAGCCAAAAAGAACTGCTCTTCAATTTTGGGGGCTGTTTCATTTTCAGGCGCCAAAATATTTTCAAGAGGCATGTCCATCCGCAAACCCAAATCGGTAATGGCATAACACAACATTTCGAGGATAGTGATTCCCGGGTCGTGCTCGTTATAATCGGTCCAGATATCCGATGAAAGTTGCTCGATATATTCCTGTCCAAGTTTCCGGAGAAATGCGTAGTCCAAATCATCGTTGGTTGCTACTTTTTTTGGAATGGTTGTATATTCGCTTAGGTCTGACATGTTTCTTCTGTTTCAGTAATTTCTGTACAACTTTTTATATCGGTACTTAAACTGTGCTGTTTTGCCGAAACAAGGATGGCTTTCGGACTTGAGGGAGTGACCTTGTTCAGGTTGTTTTCCGTTCCTTTTTTCAATTTTACATCTTCCACATAATCCACATATTTCAGTTTTTCAATGTAGTTGATCACCAGGCTCAGGTGCAAAGTCACGCCAAATTCGATGCTTGCCGTTTCTTCAAATGCCCATGGTGAAAGTAAACGCGTGATGTCTTCATTCAACACTTTCAGGTAGTAATTTTCGTCGTATCCTTCGTAAAACTTCACTTTTAAATCAACCGTCACTTCTTCATAATCGGGATTAATAACTTTCGCGTTTACATGAAATGAATTTAGTTGATTGATGTGATTCTGAATTTTATTCAAAGTAGCCTTGCTTACGCGGGGCTGATAAATATCGAACACATTTTTGTTGACAATGTCGGGAATAACCACCAGCAGAACATCGCCGGGAGATAAAAACGATGTTTCGGAACTGTGATTCAAACATTTTACTTTATGAATTTCGGGAAATTCCTGTAAAACAATGTGTTCATAATCCCAAAGCGCAATTGCCCGGTTTTTATGCCGCAGCCGTTCGCTCACCCTCCGGTAATAATTGTCGTCCGATTCTTCAGGTTTTCCGCCAAACGATGAAAAAGGCTGGGAAACGCCTTTAACGGCTGCCACGCGCTGAATGAGTTTGGAAATGGTCCCGGCCTCCAGCCCGTTTTCCAAATGAGACAGGTCATTCCCGTTATCGGCAAATTCGGCCAGAACCGCTTGCGCCTGAATGGAAATGGCTTTGCAAACGGCATCGTAGTTTTTATGAATTTTTACTTTTATCCACACCTGGCCCGATGGTAATTTTGTATTTTTTTGAGTTGTCTCTTTCGGAACGGAGAATTTTACAATCCCCGATTTCAGGAAGTTGTCGGTTTGGTTGGAAACCATGTAGTTTGAATCGAGGCTTTTCCATTCATTGTCGCACAGAACCGACCATTCGGCTTTTTGCTTTCCGGTAAATGAATCGGCCAGCGGGTTTTCACTTCCTTCCAAAACCTGCACCAGCAGAGAAATCTGTTGAAGATTTTTCACATTTGCCAAACCAATGTACAATTCGCCGCCCTTGCAATAGGTTGGAACCAGGTACTCTTTTTTATCGTTCGCCGCCAGAAAACTGAACTGATTTTTCAAATACGGATGTTCTTCCGACTGGCCAAACGGATGTTCGTGAAACAACAACACCTGATTATTTTGATAAGCTTCCCCGGTTGTTCCCAAATTCACACTTGTTTCTGCCTTGTAATTCAGTGTAATGGTTTCCACCATTGGCGTGTAGGGCTCATTCGGAATTAATGCCCCGCTTTCTTCGCTGCTGAATGCCAGCGCATAAATCCGCGGAAAAAGTTCGTGTAAAAACGATTGTTTGAGCGACAGGCGAACCGGTCCGTTTTTATCTTCTTCGTAATTTGTGTTTGACACGGACACGTTCATTTTATAAACACCATCTTCGTCTTTGGTTTCAAACAATTCGGCATTTTCATCCACTGTTTCCCACTCTTCCTTATTTAAAATCTGAATATCGGCTTTAAAATGGGAATCATTTTCAACAATCAGATCCGATTCGCTTATTTCAAAAATTTGAAAAGCGGTGCTTGTATTGGTTTCCAATGATAATCTGGCCCTTTGAATCTCTTCCAAAGCATCTGTGGAAATATCTGTATAATTTCCCATAATATCCAGGAAAATTTCAGGAGTTAATCTATACCTGTAACTTTCGCGGTAGGCATAATACAGTTCTTTAAAACTGTCGGGGGTGTTTTTCCATTCAATTTCAAAATCGAGGGCGGTCCAGTTTTTTTTGAACAATTCGTGGTAATCCACATAAAAATTCGATTTTTTCACCGGCTGTGTACTAAACGGGTAAAATGGTTTTTCGGCATTTAAGGTGCCAATGTCACTTTCAAGTGAAAGGCTTTTTACACCGCGAACATCGATATTTATTTTGCAACTGTTTATTTCTTTTTCAACCAGTTTCCGGTACAGGTCAAATCCGTCGGTGTTTTCGGTTTTGAATAACACTCTGCAAACCGGAAATTGCGAAACAAATTTTTCACCCAGAACTTCTGAATTATAAGCAACAACAGGCTCTTCTTCTTTTGGAATTTGAAAAGCGAATGTCAGTATTTTTTTTGATGAACTTAATCCGCTTGAAAAAACAGCCTGTCCCTCACTGTCCGAAACCGTAGGTTGAACAGTGAAAGGGCCAAGCCATTTTTTTTCACCGGAACAGTAAACTTCGAGATTGTCACGAAGCACCGCTGTGGTGATTGATTCAATGTTGGTTTTAAATTCAACGGTTATCAGCACATTACGTTGTCCTTCCTGCAATTCCAGAATTTCGCCAGAAACGGCAAAGCCCACTTTTGCAT
>JAFGDX010000229.1 GCA_016931875.1 Prolixibacteraceae bacterium | reverse complement strand
TTGCCATATTGTATGTTTACTGGACTACCCGTACAAAAGAACGCCTGGCATTGATTGATAAAGGTGCCGATGCAAGTATTTTTAAGGCAGGAGAATCAAAATACGCCTTGTTAAAATGGGGAATATTTTTAATAGCTCTTGCGGTAGGTGTGATTACCGGATATGCTTTATCAGGAGTAATTGACGAAGTGGCCGCTTTTTTTACTATGATTTTGTTCTGCGGAGGTTTGGGGTTGATTGTAGCCTATTTGGTAACCAGTGTATTATTGAAAAAAGAGTAAGTTTTTTGAAAAGTCAGAAAAGGCGGACATCCAATTGTCCGCCTTTTCTGTTTAATGGCTATAGTAGTCAATCACTTTTTTTATGGCTTCTTTGCAAACCGGGCAAAATTCCTGCGCTTCGTTGCTTTTCATCCGGCAGTCGATATAGGGGCTGTAAATTCCTTTACTCAGATAGCCGCCACCTTCGTAAACACCAACAATATTTTGGTATTTTGTTTCGCGGGGTGTTGGAACAGGTGTGGTTTCTGCTATCAGTTTTTTCCATTTCAGGTCAAAATCAACAAGCGTAGTAAGGTTGGGTTCCCAGGGTTCAATCTCCAGGTTGTAAAAATCTTCGTAAGCCACTGAAGATGTGTAATATTCATCACCAAGACCGGCAAAACCATGCCCGAATTCATGTACAAAAACTTCTTTTGTTAACGCGTTGTCGGCTGTACAAACCGTCAGAAAGTTGTAAAACCCGCCGCCGCCATAACGTTCTGTGTTTACCAGAATGTAAACATGGTCGTACGGAACTTGTGCTGCTGCGTCGTAAATGGTTTTCATATCGCTGGTGGTGAGGTAGCGGGGTAAATCAAAAGTATAAAAGGTGGAGTTAAAGTGGGTATTTTTATAAATGTGTTCTCCCGGTACGTCGGTCCCCGATTCAACCGAAGGTGTAAATACGGCTTTTACATTAAAGCTTTCCTTCTCTGTTTTAAACGGTTCTTCTTCAAAAAGATAACTGGTAACCCGTTTTACATCTTCAACAAATTTGTTTTTTTCGGTTTTTGTGTATCCTTCGGCAAGAATTACCAAATCTGCTTTTACCGAAGGGTCTCCGTTTGACAGGATATCAACCACATCAAACGAGACTGGTGTTTCCCGTTGAACAAAGTAATTCTCCGGTTCGATTTCTGAAGCGTAAATGGTTTTAAAAGTACCGTCCCACTGACGTGCATCAATTTCTATTCTGAATTTTTTTTTGGGATAAGGGAAAATGGCGGCCTGGTAAAATGTTTTGTTTGTTTTTTTTGCCTCGGCTGTTGTTTGCCATTCCTGGAAAAGCGTACTAAATCCTTTGGAAAAAATTAAATTGTCTGATGCTACATCAAAAATTCTGTACCGGTACGATCCGTAGTTAAATGGATCAATTAAGCGGGTTTTTGTACCCGCCCAAAAAGGCTCTTGTTTCATTTGCTGCGGGTAAACGGTAACTTTATTATTATTGCCACCCAAAAGAAAGTCGAAACGAAATGAGTAGTCGTGAAAATACTTCTGAAAGTTGATTTGAGCGTTTGTAAAAACCGGAAGAATAAGGATAAATACAAGAATCTTCAATTTCATGTCGGATGCATTTATTATTTTTGGGTGAAATTAAAAAATATCAGCAGACCAAAACATGAGAACAGTCTATAAATTTTTATTGGATTACCTGCGGGAGTTGGAGTGGATAAGTTTTTTTGCCAAACCCATTGCTGCATTGGCTTGTATAATTCTTATTGTTTTGGCTGCCAGGGTGGCTCATTTTGTTACTCGCAAAATTTTGGTGCAAATTGTATCACGAATAGCCAGACGAACAAAAACCACATGGGATGATATTCTGGTTAAAAATAAGGTTTTCAAGGGGGTGGCACATTTGGCGCCTGCTTTTATTTTGTATTTTACCCACAACTTTGCATACCCGGTTTTACACCAGCCCTTAAGCGAACTTGATGCTTCAGTTGTTGAAGCACTTTCAACAGATTATTACTTGTCGCTTGCAGGAATATTACTGAAATTATCGCAGGTATATTTTACGCTTATAATTGTGTTTGTAACCAATGCATTTCTGAATGCAGTCCTGGAAATTTACAACACAACCGAATATTCGCATCACCGGCCCATAAAAGGGTACCTTCAACTGGTGAAGATATTTGTGTTTTTTATGGCTACCATTTTAATCATTGCCGTACTGCTTGAAAAAGATGTGACGGGTTTAATTGCCGGATTGGGGGCCATGGCTGCAGTTTTACTTTTGATATTTAAAGATACCATTCTGGGTTTTGTTGCTTCCATTCAACTCTCGGCAAACGATATGGTAAAGATTGGCGACTGGATTGAAATGAAAAGCCGGGGTGCCGACGGTACGGTAATTGATATTACATTGAATACGGTAAAAGTTCAAAACTGGGACAAAACCATTTCTACAATTCCTACTTATTCTCTTGTAGCCGAGTCGTTTAATAATTGGAAAGGAATGGAGGAGTCGGGAGGCAGAAGAATAAAACGGGCAGTTAATATTGATATGGCAAGCATTAAGTTTTGCGATACAGATATGCTCAACCGGTTTGAAAAGTTTGAAATAATTCGTGATTATGTAAAAGAAAAGGAACGCGAAATTACGGAGTACAACCAAAACAAACATTTGTCGGAAGAGGATGTAATCAGCCGGCGCCGGCAAACCAATGTCGGAATCTTCAGAAAATACCTGGAGGTGTATCTGCATAACCATCCCATGATTCGCCAGGACCTTACTTTTTTGGTCCGCCAGTTGCATCCAACCAGTAAAGGACTGCCAATCGAAATTTATGTGTTTTGTAAAGACATTGTATGGGCCAACTACGAATCCATTCAATCCGATATATTCGACCACGTTTTAGCTGTGGTTCCCGAATTTGAACTAAAAGTATTTCAGGAACCTACGGGTGCAGATATCTCCAGGGCGGTTTCAAAATTGTAGAAAAATAATACACTTTTCTGGCCATTTCAAAAAGAGAATTTACAATTTGCAATAATTGATATGTTATATGGCATGATAACTTAGAATTTGCCGAATTTTCATACTTTTGTGTTATAATTTGAAACCAGAAAATTAACAGAAGACAAAAAATGAATACAAAAGATTATCTTGAGCAGGCCGCTGATATTGATGAACTTGACGAAAAGATATTAAAATTAATCACCCGAAATGCAAGAATTCCGTTTTTGGAAGTGGCCAGGGAATGTGGAGTTTCCGGGGCGGCAATCCACCAAAGAGTACAGCGGTTGTTAAATATTGGCGTTGTTTCAGGAAGTGAATTTGTTGTCAGCCCGCAAAAACTCGGCTACAATACCTGTGCTTATATGGGGATTTACCTCGACAAGGCCAAATATCATACACAGGTTGTTGAAGCACTAAGAAATATTCCGGAGGTTGTTGAATGTCATTATGTGACAGGACAATATGCCATTTTTATTAAAATTCAAACCAAAACCAACAAACACCTGAAAAAGTTAATTGATGAGGAATTACAGGAAGTAGAAGGGATTGCCCGGACTGAAACCTTTATTTCGCTGGAAATGGATTTTAAACGACAAGTACCTATAAAGTAAAAAGCCGGTTCACCCCGGCTTTTTTATTGATTTTTTTTATTCTTCCTTGTAGGCAAAATTATACGACTCGTTGTGCTGGCTAATATCAAGTCCAATCTTTTCGCCATGGGGAGAGATTCTCAAAGGCACAATTAAATCGGTTATTTTATACATCAGTAACGAACCACCAAAGGTAAAAATTCCCACAATAACCAACGCAAGCAAATGATACAGAAAAGTAGTAGTGTGGCCGTAAATTAGTCCCACATCGCTTGCAAAAACTGCGGTTGCCAGCATGCCTGTAATTCCGCCCATTCCATGAGCAGGGAAAACATCCAGCGTGTCGTCCAGTGTTGATTTTGTGCGCAGGGCAATGGCATAATTGCTTATAATTGCTGCGATAACGCCTATAAAAATACTGGCCCCTGTATTTACAAACCCCGCAGCCGGGGTTATTGCCACCAGTCCTACAACCAATCCAATGGATGCGCCCATTGCTGATGGTTTTTTCCCTTTTGCTGCATCAAAAAAAATCCATGTTAACATAGCAGCTGCTGAAGCTGTATTTGTATTAACCAAAGCGGTTGCAGCAACCGAATTGGCGGCAAGTGCCGAGCCTGCATTAAATCCAAACCAGCCAAACCAAAGCATTCCTGCACCCAGTAAAATGTAAGGAATATTGGCCGGTTTAAATTCCTTATTGGCATCTTTTCTTCTTCCTAAAAATATGGCTCCTGCCAAAGCGGCAAACCCCGCCGACATGTGCACAACTGTGCCACCGGCAAAATCAAGTACCCCCCAGTTTCGTAAAAAACCGTTCGGATGCCACGTCCAGTGGGCGAGTGGTGCATAAATAAACAGCACAAACAGACAAATAAATAACATGTATGCCCTGAACCGGACCCGGCCCGCAAAAGAACCGGTAATTAAAGCCGGGGTGATAATGGCAAATTTTAATTGGAACATGGCAAAAACCGCCAGCGGAAATGTAGGGGCCAGATTGGGATCTGTTCCTCCGCCCACGCCCCGAAACATAAAAAAGGTGGCCGGATTACCAACCAATCCAAATTTTTCAGCGCCAATACTCTCTCCAAACGCAATACTAAAACCAACTATTATCCAGAGTACGCTTACAATTCCCATAGCTATGTAACTTTGGAGCATGGTTGAAATGATGTTTCTGGATTGCACCATTCCTCCGTAAAAAAAAGCCAATCCCGGTGTCATCAATAATACCAGAGCCGTTGCAGTTAACATCCAGGCTGTATCTCCTGCAACCAAATTTGAATAATCCTGTTCAACCGTTCCTGTAGGAATTATCACACCCAAAAGTGCAGAAAAAACCAAAAGGGCCAGAATGAGCCACCAACTAACTTTGTTTTTCATTGTTTTTTATTTTTTTGAATTGCTGTCTGTATGATATTTATCACGATTTAAAAATAGAATAATGTTATTTAATTTCTATTTTTTTTAGAAAAATGACATGACGTTGATTTTGTTGTTAACAATTTGATAACAATAAGTGGATATTTGAGCAATTGTGAAGTTTTATTTTCAAATTGTTAGTTTTAGTTGTGTTTGTATATACTTTATAGAATTTTTGTTTCTTTTTTGGTATTTTTGTTGGAAAATTGTAAGAATATGACACTGAGGAATAATTTAGATGAGGTTGATTTAAAAATTCTGGATATTATTACCAAAAATGCCAGAATACCTTTTAAAGATGTGGCAAAAGATGTTGGAATTTCGAGGGCAGCAGTTCACCAGCGTGTCAACCGGATGATTGATCTGGAAGTTATAACAGGCTCAGGATACCACATTAATCCCAAAAAGGTTGAGTTCAGAACCTGCACGTACATTGGTATTTTTCTGGAAAAGGGAGGATTGTTTTCTGAAGTTGTAACACGGTTAAAACTAATTCCGGAAATTGTTGAATGTCATTACACCACAGGGCAGTATGCCATTTTTATTAAAGTATATGCAAAGGACAATGAACATTTAAAAGCCATTCTCAGCGGAGAAATTCAAAAAATACCAGGCGTGGCAAGTACCGAAACTTTTATTTCCCTGGAAGAGTCGTTTAAACGGACCATTCCTGTTAACAGCTAATTTCGTTGTCTTACAACCTCGTATAATATAATTGCAGCCGCAACTGAAACATTCAATGATTGGATTTTACCCAGAACCGGTATCATTACCTGCTCATCGGTAAGTTGCAGAACCGTATTTGAAATGCCTGACTCTTCTGAACCCATAACAATGGCAACCGGTTCGTTAAGTTTTGCACTGGTATACAGGGTGGTGGCTTTTTCAGTGGCAGCAACAATTTTTACTCCCGAGTTTTTGAGAAAACGGATCGTTTTTGAAAGACTGGGAACTTTACAAATGGGAACATGATGAATGGCTCCGGCCGACGTTTTAACCGCATCTCCGCTAATTCGGGCCATCCCTTTTTCAGGGATAATGATTGCATTTACTCCGGCGCATTCGGCCGAACGTACAATGGCTCCCAGATTTCTGACATCCGTTATCTGATCAAGAATTAAAAGAAACGGGTCTTTTCCTTCTTCAAAAATGCCCGGCAGCAAGGTTTCGATGTTGTGATACTCAACCGGAGCCAGCAATGCCAAGACCCCCTGGTGGTTTTTCCTTGTAATCCGGTTTATTTTTTCCAGCGGTACAAACTGAAACGGAATTTGTTCTTCTTTCAACAGTTGGAAAAGTTCCTGAGACAGTTCATTTTTTAGTCCTTTTTTGATAAATATTTTTTCAATGAGCCGGTTGGTTTTTATTGCTTCCATCACGGCACGTGTGCCAAAAATAAATTCGTCTTTATTCATTACCAGGTTTTTTTTGCTTTCCAGTTTTCCAACTCGTTGTGTTGCTGTTCCCAGGTCAGCATTGTGCTTTCCAGTTCTCTCTTCAATTCGGTGTACTTGTCAAAAACCGAATGATCTTGCATGTTCTCCGGCGAGGCTAAAAGCGCATCCAGTTTTGCAATTTCATCTTCCAGTTCTGCAATTTTATCTTCGGTGTTTTCAACCTGTTTCTCCATTCTCGAAACGGTTCTGTTAATCTCTTTTTTTACTTCAAAACTTATGTCGCCGGAAGGTAAACCATTTTTATTGTTTTTCTCTTTTTGAACAGACTTAACTTCCAGTTGTTTAAGCGATTCAATTTTCTTTTTCTGAAGAAAATCGTAAATACCACCCAGATGTTGTTTTATTTTTTTGTTTTTGAATTCGTAAACACAATCCACCAAATCATTCAGGAAATCACGGTCGTGAGAAACAACCAGAATGGTTCCTGAGAAATCAATCAACGCATTTTTTAGGATTTCTTTTGATTTCATGTCCAGGTGATTGGTGGGTTCATCGAGAATTAAAAAGTTTACCGGTTCGAGCATCAACCGAATCATGGCCAGCCTCGATTTTTCACCCCCGCTCAGTACCTTTACTTTTTTATCCACATCTTCACCCGGAAAAAGAAAAGCGCCCAGAATATCCCTGATTTTTGTCCGGACATCGCCAACCGCAATTTCATCAATGGTTTCAAACACGGTCAATTCCTCATTTAGCAACTGGGCCTGGTTTTGGGCAAAATATCCAATTTTCACATTATGCCCCAGGTTAAATTCACCCTGGTATTCCAGTTCATGCATAATAATTCGGGCAAGTGTGGTTTTTCCTTCACCATTCCGGCCAACAAAGGCAACTTTTTCACCATTTTCAATATACAGGTCGATGTTATCGAGAACCAGGTGATTTCCATATTTTTTGCTTATATTTTTGGCTCGCACAACATCTCTTCCAGAACGTGGCGCAGGTGGAAATTTTATATTTACCGCAGAATTGTCTTCTTCTTCAATTTCAATCCTGTCAAGTTTATCAAGTTGTTTTATTCTCGATTGTACCTGTACTGCTTTTGAAGCTTTGTATCGAAACCGTTCGATAAATTTTTCAGTGTCTTCTATTAGTTTTTGTTGATTTTGATAGGCCGCCAATTGAATTTCACGCTGTTCTTTTTTCCAGTTCACAAAAGTTGAAAAATTCATTTTCTGGTCGTTTATTTTTCCCAGGGTAATTTCAATTGTCCGGTTACATACGGCATCCAGGAAAGCTTTGTCATGAGAAACCAGTACAACCGCACCTTTATAATTTTTTAGAAATTCTTCGAGCCATTGTATCGATTCAATGTCGAGGTGATTAGTCGGTTCATCCAGCAGAAAAAGATCAGGTTTTTTTAACAAAAGTTTCGCCAGCTCCACACGCATTCGCCAGCCACCACTGAATTCAGAAGTTGGCCGGTTAAAATCGCTTCTTTCAAAACCAAGCCCCAAGAGGGTTTGTTCAAGATCAGCTTCATAGTTTTCTCCTCCAAGTATCGAGTATCGTTCGTTGAGTTCTGTTATTTTATCCAGCTTTTCGAGGTATTCTGCGGAATGATAATCTTTACTACTGGCAATTTCCCGGTTAATTTTTGCTATTTCCTTCTCCAGGTTTATTATTTCTTCAAAAGCAAGAATTGTTTCTTCTTTTAATGTTCTGGTGTCAACTAAATTCATTTGCTGAGGTAAATATCCCAATGTGGTTCCCTTTGGAATGGTAACAGTGCCTGTGGAAGGTTTCTCAGCTCCAGTTATTAATTTAAGCAGGGTTGTTTTTCCGGCACCGTTTTTCCCTGTCAGTCCAATCCTGTCTTTTGGGTTTATCAGAAAACTTATTTCCTTGAATAAATCAAAACCACCAAAGTTTAAACTTATTTTATCTAATGAAATCATAAGAATATTGAAAGTTGCCAAAGATAATCATTAAAGGTGAATTGTGGTTCGGCGGGAAATGTAGGGGCAAAAAAAATACCCTTGCGGGTAAAAAAGGAAGGGGAAAGCACTATGGACGCTTTTTGAAGATGATTGATGATTTACAAACCCCTAAACACAAAACCAATCATAAATACAGAA
>JAFGDX010000023.1 GCA_016931875.1 Prolixibacteraceae bacterium | reverse complement strand
TATAAAATTCCGGATGATCCTTCCAGCGGGGTACTGCCTCGCATTTCGACCGATCATCCCGGTGAGTATGGTTCCGGCGACGATAAAATTCAGGCATACTGTTTCCGCATGTGTATGACCAACCACCCAGAAAACCGTGTGCCTTTTCCCAAACCCGAAAATTACGATTCAGCACAATACGAATTGCTTGTAAGAGTTTTTGAAACAGGCAGAAAAGACTGGTTTCAGAAATTTGACCCCATTCCGAATAAAAAAACAGATACCAACAACCACGGTCCGTTCAGCAGCGACAATATCGGTATGAATTACGATTACCCGGAAGCCAGTTATGAACGACGCCTGGAAATTATTCAGGAACACAAGGAATACCAGATGGGACTCTTGTGGTTTGTTGCCAACGATTCGCGGGTACCAGACGACATTCGAAATGAAATGGCTACCTGGGGGCTGGCCAAAGACGAATTTACCGACAACGGCAACTGGCCCCACCAGATTTATGTACGCGAAGCACGCCGGATGATTGGTGATTATGTTACGACCGAAAACGATGTTTTAAGCCAGCGCGAGGTACCCCGTCCGGTTGGAATGGGCTCTTATGCAATGGACTCGCACAATGTGCAACGGTACATCACCGCCGAAGGCTATGTACAAAACGAAGGAGATATTGGCGTTGGTGCCCCTCCCTACTCCATTTCGTATGGTTCGCTTATTCCCAAAAAGGAAGAGTGTACAAACCTTCTGGTTCCGGTATGCGTTTCAAGCAGTCACATTGCTTTTGGCTCCATTCGTATGGAACCGGTATTTATGATACTCGGGCAATCGGCAGCGGTTGCTGCCTGCATGGGAATTGATAAAAACATAGCTGTTCAGGATATTGAGTATTCTGAATTAAAAAACGAACTTGTATTGCGAAAACAAGTTTTAACAAAATAACCCTTTAAAATAAGCAAAAACGATGATCACTTTTTTTGCCGGACTGGTTACTCTTATTTTAGGCTACTTTTTCTATTCGCGCTTTGTTGAAAAATATGCCGATGTGGATGGAAACCGAAAAACCCCCGCTTTCACAATGAACGATGGAGTGGACTATGTTCCGCTAAAATGGTGGAAAATATTTTTGATTCAGTTTTTAAATATTGCCGGACTGGGACCAATTTTTGGAGCGGTTGCAGGGGCCATGTGGGGCCCGGTGGCTTTTCTCTGGATTGTTTTGGGGTCGGTTTTTGCCGGGGCTGTTCATGATTATTTTTCTGGAATGCTTTCCATAAAACACAACGGCTTGAGCATTACCGAAATAGTAGGAATGTATCTGGGAAAAGGCACCAAACAGTTTATGCGCGGATTCACCGTTCTCCTTATGGTTCTTGTGGGTGCGGTATTTATTATGGGACCGGCCAATATTCTTGCCGGCCTGACACCCAATCTTGCACCGGTAACCTTTTGGGTTTGGGTAGTGTTTATCTACTACCTTTTAGCAACCATGCTTCCCATCGATAAAATTATTGGGCGGGTGTACCCGGTGTTTGGCCTGTCGTTGCTGTTTATGGCGGTTGGATTGATTATTGCACTTTTTGTAAAAGGGTATCACATTCCGGAGTTGAATTTAGCCGGTATTCATAATTACCATAACAACAGCGACAAATTCCCCATCTTTCCTATGCTTTTTATTACCATTGCCTGTGGGGCTATTTCGGGGTTTCATGCCACGCAGTCGCCACTAATGGCACGCTGTTTAACCAATGAAAAATTTGGACGGAGAGTATTTTACGGCGCCATGATTTCGGAAGGAGTGGTGGCTTTAATATGGGCTGCCATTAGTATGAGTTTTTTTGGCGGAATACGGGAATTAAACACAACCATGGCCGCCAACGGAGGAAATGCAGCGGTGGTGGTAAATGATATTTCAAATTCGCTTTTGGGAAGATTTGGCGGATTTCTGGCTCTGCTGGGTGTGGTTGCGGCTCCCATTACTTCGGGCGACACTGCATTTCGCAGCGCCCGGTTAATTGTGGCTGATTTTTTGAACTACAACCAGGGGCCCATCAAAAACCGGTTGTTGGTAAGTGTTCCGCTGTTTGCCATCGGTTTCTTTTTAACACAAATTGATTTCAGCATTATCTGGCGGTATTTTGCATGGTCGAATCAAACCCTGGCGATGATTGTACTCTGGACCATCACCGTGTTTTTACTTCAGGAGAAAAAACTTTACTGGCTTACTCTTATTCCAGCGGTTTTTATGACCGCCGTAACAACCACCTATCTGCTTTTTGCTCCCGAAGGTTTTGCTCTTCCCAAAGAAATTGCTTACCCCGTTGGGGCTTTGTTGTCAGTCGTTTCACTGGTTTCATTTTTTGTGTACAAACGAAACTATTTCAACAGAATTCCTGCAAGGGCATAAGCGGGTGTTAATCGTTTCAGAATCAACGGGTATAAAACTCCAAAGCAAGCTTTGGAAACTTATTCCGCAGCAGAGTTGCGGGGTATTGTACCCTCCGATTTCATCGGGATTGTTCGACTAACAAATTTCAGTTCGCTCACTCCTGAAATCTGAGTCTCACGAATAAAAAG